>JACQTR010000173.1 GCA_016210705.1 Chloroflexota bacterium
GATTATGCCCACCATCCCACGGAGATTAAGGCCACTCTAGAGGCGGCACGCCAGCGTTTCGGTCGGCGCTCTCTGGTTTGCGTATTCCAGCCCCACACTTACAGCCGCACCAAGCTCCTTCTCCATCAATTCGCTACCGCCTTTACTGAGGCCGACTCCGTCATCATTGCCAATATTTACCCAGCGCGGGAGGAAGATACCTGGGGCATATCCGCTGCTGACCTGGCAGCAGCCCTGTCTCACCCCAATGCCCATTACGCAGGTGACCTACACCACGTAGTAGAGCGGTTGTTAGGCAGTTTAAAAGACGGCGATGTCCTGCTGGTTCTAGGTGCTGGCGATGTAGACAAGGTGACTAAAGAGGTATGGGAAAACTTAAAAGAGACTTCTTAGAAAAACTAAGTGCCTTGGGAGCGGCAGCCCGACAGGAGCCTATGGCCCACCATACCACCTTCCGCATCGGAGGGCCTGCCGACTGCTATATCCTGGCCAAGGGCAAAGAACATCTGGTTTCCATAGTAGAATTGGCCCGAACTTATGAGGTGCCCTACTTCATTTTAGGGGCTGGCAGCAATATCTTGGTAAGTGACCAGGGCTTACGAGGGCTGGTGATTAGTAATATGGCTCGCCAAACCAAGGTTCTGGAACCGGGCCTTTTTGAGGTTGAAGCTGGATCTCGGCTAACTCCTTTAGCCCGCCGCTGGGCCAAAGCAGGATGGGAGGGCTTGGAATGGGCAGTGGGAATACCCGGAACCATAGGTGGAGCCGCGGTCTATAACGCCGGAGCTCATGGGGGTTGCTTAGCTCAGGTGTTGAAGGCCGCCCACATCTTCGATAGCCAGGGACAGATAAATAAAGTGGAGGCATCCCAATTGGGGTTAGACTACCGCCACAGTTTGTTGAGGCAACAAAAGGTCACTATCCTCTCCCTTGAGGTAAACCTGCACCCTGGTAATGCTCCTGAACTTGAGGAACGCATGGCCAACTTTGTTGCCAAGCGTCGCCAGAGCCAGCCCCAAAAGCCCAGTGCCGGCTCTGTATTCAAGAACCCTCCTGGCTACGCCGCAGGTTGGCTCATCGAGCAAGTAGGGCTAAAAGGCCGGCGCCAGGGCGATGCTCAGATCTCGCCTCGGCACGCTAATTTCATTGTCAACTTAGGACAGGCCAAAGCTAGCGAGGTTCAGTCCCTCATCCAACTAGCTCAGGAGAGAGTACAACGAGAATTTAGCATCGCTTTGGAGCTGGAGATCGAGATTTGGGGGGAGAGAGCATGAAAAAACAGCGCATCGGTGTTATCTTCGGCGGTCGCTCTGTAGAGCACCAGGTCTCCATCACCTCTGCCCGCTCCATAGTAGAGGCTATGGACAAGGCCAAATACCTTGTGGTGCCTTTGGGTATTAACAGAAAAGGTGAATGGCTTTCCGAGCGCAAATCATGGCACTTGCTGAGCCAGGGGGAATCACCCTTGATCGCTACCCCACCACGAACTTTGCCTCCATGGACGGTGCTTAGGAAATTGGACGTGGCTTTCCCCGTTCTTCACGGCACCTACGGTGAGGATGGCACGGTGCAGGGCCTTTTAGAGCTGGCGGGAATACCCTATGTGGGTTCAGGAGTTTTGGCCAGCGCCATTGGCATGGACAAGGCCATGATGAAAGCAGTTTTTCGCCACCACGGCTTGCCCGTTCCCGATTTCCAAGTGATGATGCGAGCCCAATGGGAGAGCCAGAGGGAACAGGCACTGACGCAGCTGGAGAGCCAATTCTCCTATCCCTGCTTCGTAAAACCTGCCAATAGCGGCAGCAGCATCGGAATCTCCAAAGCTCACTCCAGGTTCGAGTTGGCTCAAGCCTTGGATGAGGCCGCCCGACTGGATCGCAAAATTGTAGTCGAAGAAGCCATCGATGGACGTGAGATCGAGTGTAGCATATTGGGCAATAATGAGCCTGTAGCATCCGTTCTCGGTGAGATCATTTCGGCTAGGGAATTTTACGATTATGAGGCCAAGTACCACGACAATAATACCCAGCTTTTTATACCGGCGCAATTATCGTCAGAGTTAACCGCTGAAATCCAATGCCTAGCTGTGAAGGCCTTTTTGGCCATTGATGGCGCCGGCATGGGCCGCGTCGATTTCCTAGTGGACAAAAAAAGCCAGCGCATCCACCTTAGCGAGATCAACACCATACCGGGATTTACCCCCATAAGCATGTATCCCAAGCTCTGGGAAGCCAGCGGCATAAGCTACAGCCAACTTATTGATCGCCTCATCAAACTAGCCATGGGGCGCCACAAAGAAAAGCCCTGCGCCAGTGTATCGCCGAATTACTAAAGATGGAAGGAATCGGCAAACTGAGACAACCAAAGCTTGGGTACGGAGGTAAGAGCCACGGCAAAAAATAAAGGCCATATCTGGAACTCTCCCGATTACCGCCAGAAAAGGGAAGGTAAGAGACAGTGGGTTCTAAAGGCTATAATGATTTTGGTCCTCATCTTTATACCCTTAGGAGCAGTCTTAGCTTACAACTCTTCTCTCTTGCAAGTAACCAAGGTCAGCGTGGTGGGCAACAGCACACTAAAAACCGAGGCTGTGGTAGCTGCTGCAGACCTTATAGGTAAAAACATCCTCACGGTAAAAGGCGACGAGGTAGCCCATTCCCTCAAGAAATTGCCTCTGGTGGAAGACGCTCACGTCCGCCGTCAGCCTTGGCATCGGGTAGTCATCTCCATAGAAGAGCGGCAACCTTGGGGGATATGGCAAGGGGGCAAATCCAAATACCTCATCGATGGCAATGGTTTCGTCATCGAAGCCAATCCAACCCCAGCATCAATCAACCTGCCCCTTATCGTTCAACTAGACGAAATGACCCTAAAAGTGGGCGACCGGGTCGACCCCGATGCCGTCCAGCTAGCCCAAAAACTTATCTACAGCCTACCTCAAGAACTGGGGGCCTCGGCCCAACGATTCGAATACCTTGGGAAAGGGGGTCTAGTAGTCATCACTGACAAGGGTTGGCGAGCCCGTTTTGGCGATTTGGACAATTTTGAATATAAGCTAGCGGTTTGGAAGGCGATTCTGGAACAAGGAGCATCAACCAAAATGAGACCAAATCATGTGGACCTGCGCTTTGGAACCAGACCTTTTTACCGACAGTAGCATAAATAATGAAAGGAGGTGAACCTAAATGGCTAAAAGCAACGTTTTCGCTTCCCTTGATATCGGGACAAGCAAAGTCTGCACTGTAGTAGGCGAGATCAGCGAGGATGGAGAAACCCAGATTCTGGGCATGGGGTTATCCCCGGCCAAAGGAATACGCCGAGGCATGGTCGTTAACATCGAAGAGGCCATGGATTCCATCCGCAACTCGGTGGAACAGGCCCAGCGCAGCAGTGGCTTCAGGATCCTCTCCGCTTATGTAGGCATCGCCGGCAACCACATTGCCTCTTTTAACAACCGGGGTGTGGTGGCCATTTCCCACAGCGACCGTCTAGTTACCACAGATGATGTGGGCCGAGTGCTGGAGGCCGCTCGCACCATAGATATCCCTAGCAATAGGGAGATCTTACACATCCTAGCGCGAGATTACGCTTTAGACGGCCAAGATGGGATCAAAAATCCTGTGGGCCTTCATGGCTTCCGTCTGGATGCCGAGACCCATATCATCACCGGAGCAGTTACCCCCATCCAGAACCTAACCAAGTGCGTTCACGGCGCGGGCATTGAGATTGAAGACTTGGTAGTAGAATCCCTGGCCAGTAGTGAAGCGATCTTAAGCGAGGAAGAAAAGGAGATAGGAGTCGCTCTCGCCGATATTGGCGGCAGCACCACCAACATAGCCCTCTTCGTCAATGGCAGCATCTGGCACACCGCCGTCTTGCAGCAAGGTGGCTACCACATAACCAGTGACATCGCCATCGGCCTCCACACCTCTTTCGCCATTGCCGAAGAGGTAAAAATTCAATACGGCCAGGCTTTGCCCAGCGAGATCGACCCCGAGGAAAGCTTTGAGATGTCCAGTTTCGGTGCCGAAAATAAGCGAATAGCGAAACGCCGCCACCTTAGCGAAATCATAAGGGCCCGCGCCGAAGAGATATTGGAGACCATCCTCATCGAGGTTAAACGGAGCGGCAACAACACTATGCTTCCCGCCGGTTTAATTCTCACCGGAGGCAGTGCTAATCTAAAGGGCCTTATCCCCATGGCCACTGACCTTCTCCAGATGCCAGTAAGGATAGGGGTACCAAAAGGCACCTTTGTCCTGTCCGATGGTTTGCGCAACCCTGCTTATGCCACCGGCATCGGACTTTTGCTATGGGGCAGCA
>JACQTR010000181.1 GCA_016210705.1 Chloroflexota bacterium
GGGTAGGGCAGTGTTGGGGGAGGCATCGTAAGAATAACAGATCATGTCTTCTCGAGAGGTGAGAAGACGCTCTTTACCCACTATGGCCTCGAGCTTTTTCAGGACATTTTTAGGGGGCATCGTTCAGCTCCTCCAGACTAAGCCTCAGCCCATCTCGTTTATGATGGGCGGCTTGTAGCCTGGCCTCTTGCATAAGCACTACTTCTTGAGGAGCTCGCGACCGAAATTGAGGGTCGGCCAGCTTCTTTTTCAAGGATTCTATCTCCATCTGGACGTCCCCAAGCTGTCGCTGCAGCCTGCCTCGCTCTGCCTCTAGATCGATGAGGGCAGCTAGCGGCAGGAGCACCTTCACCTCGGGTAAGACGCTGGTTACCGTCTTTTCGGGGGGTATCGACGCGTCACCTAATTGTATAAACAAAGGGCGGGCTCGAGCTAAGACTTCTATAGGGCGCCTATGTCCTTCCAGGGCGAGATGAAGGTTTTGGTCTTGAGGCACCACGTAGGCCTCTACCCAGCGGCTGGCCTCCACTTTATGCTCTGCTCGTAGGTTGCGGATGCTGCGTACTACCTCTATCACTATTGTCATCTCGGCCTCGGCGGCTTCGTCACAACTAAGTTCATCCGCTTGGGGATAGGGAGCGATCATGATGGACTCTGGCCTGGCGGAGGGTAAGCGTTGTCCTAACTCCTGCCATATCTCCTCGGTTATGAAGGGCATATAGGGATGGAGGAGACGGAGACTTGCATCTAAAACATTAACTAAAATTGGCAAGGGGTTGTCTTCAGAATCCTGGCGCAGCCTTATCTTAGCCATCTCAATATACCAGTCGCAGAACTCACCCCAAAAGAAATCGTGAATCTGGCGCCCAGCCTCCCCCAACTGGAAGTCGGACAAGAGGCGGTTCACATTGGCTATCAAGCGGTGAAGGCGGCTAAGGATCCACCGATCCTCCACACTCTGGGGCAGGTTAGGTTTTAGCTCTGGGGCGGCATCTATTTCTTTTATGACAAAGCGCGACGCATTCCATAGCTTGTTGGCAAAGTTACGGCCCGCCTCTAACCGGTGAGCGCCCAGCTTCATGTCGTTACCCGGAGTGCTGCCGGTGCAAAGGGCAAAGCGTAGGGCATCAGCCCCGTACTGATTCACCGCCTCCAACGGATTGATGACGTTGCCCCAGGACTTGCTCATCTTGTTGCCCTTTTCGTCCCGAATGAGGCCGTGGAGGTAAACGTAGCGGAAGGGGATTTGGCCCATGTTCTTCAGCCCCATCATTATCATGCGGGCTACCCAGAAGAAGAGGATATCGTAGGCTGTCTCCAGAACAGTGGTCGGGTAGAAGTAGCGCAGGTCTTCGGTATCATCGGGCCAGCCGAGGGTGGAATGGGGCCACAGGCCCGAGCTGAACCAGGTGTCAAGGACGTCGGGTTCCTGCTCGATGCGAGCCGAGCCACAGTGCTGGCAGGCTTGTGGATCATTGATAGCGACCGTCAGCTCGCCACAATCGCTACAGTACCATACGGGGATGCGGTGCCCCCACCAGAGTTGGCGGCTGATGCACCAATCACGGATATTCTCCATCCATTCCAGGTACACCTTCGTGAAGCGCTCGGGGACGATAGTTATATGCCCCTCGGTGACAGCCGTTATGGCAGGCTCAGCCAGAGGCTTAACGCTGACGAACCATTGCTTGCTGACCATGGGCTCCACTACTGTCCCGCACCGGAAGCAATGGCCCACAGCGTGCTGGTAAGGCTCTACCTTTACGAGCAGCCCCTGCCTCTCCAAGTCCTCTAGGATAGCCTGTCGACAGGCGAAGCGGTCGAGGTCAACATAGGGGCCCGCCTCCTTATTCATGGTGGCGTCCGGATTCAGGATGTTGATTTGAGGCAGGCCATGACGCTGCGCTACCTCAAAGTCCACTGGGTCGTGGAAAGGCGTTATCTTGACAGCGCCGGTGCCGAAGGCCGGGTCGACCGCTTCATCGGCGATAATGGGGATGCGACGCTCTAGAATAGGTAGAATAGCCTGTCTACCCACCAAGCCGCGAAAGCGCTCATCGTTGGGATTAACGGCAACAGCGGTATCACCCAGGATAGTCTCAGGTCGAGTGGTGGCGACAGTGATAAAGTCGCCGCCATCTAGGGGATAGCGAACATAGTAAAGATGGCTTGCTGTCTCGCGGTGCTCCACTTCCAGGTCGGAAAGAACTGTGGCGCAGCGAGGACACCAGTTTATGATGCGTTCCCCTTGGTAGATTAGACCTTCGCGATAGAGGTTGACAAAGGTAGTGCGTACGGCTCGGCTGGGGCCTGGGTCAAGGGTAAAGCGCTCTCGACTCCAGTCGCAGGAGGCACCAAGCCTCTTGTGCTGCTCATCGATGATGTGGCCGTATTCGTTCATCCATTGCCACATGCGCTCCAGGAAGCGTTCTCGTCCCAGATCGTGGCGCGTGAGGCCCTCTGTTGCCAGAAGTCGCTCCACCACCACTTGGGCAGCAATGCCGGCGTGATCTCTGCCCGGCAGCCATAGTGTAGGCGCTCCTCTCATCCGATGGCATCGGATGAGGACATCTTCCAAGATAGCGGCCATCGCCTGGCCGATATGGAGAGCGCCTGTGACGTTGGGTGGCGGCATGATTATGACAAAGGGCTCTTTCTCGCGGTCGATTTTAGGGGTGAAATAGCCTCTCTCCATCCACATCTGGTACAGCCTTGACTCCACCAGATGATGATCGTAGGCTTTGGGCATTTCTGTGGAC
>JACQTR010000179.1 GCA_016210705.1 Chloroflexota bacterium
ATTGGGATGTAATCCTCCGCGCTCCTTGGAGGAGAGTTTCCACCCGGCGGCGGCGCTCCTGAAGTTGAGCTTTGTCTGGCGTTGATCCGGCTGTGGTCTCGTAAAGGGTTAAGGCCCGCTCCAAGGATGGATCGTCCGTGGGCCGATATTCTAAGTTAACCAATTGGGCGCCGAGGAGGGCCAGGGTCTTTTCCAGGGCCCTTATCCGCTCCTGGGTTAGTAGTTGGCGGATAGCGGGTTCTTTCGTTTGGCGGAACTTAGCAAAACGTGTGCGAACAACCATTAGAATTCCTCCTGGGGTCGCAACTGAAGCTCGTAGATCTGGCGGTAGAAGCCCCCTTGGGCCAGCAGACGGTAGTGATCGCCCTTCTCTACAATCCGGCCGTTTCTTAAAACTAGGATTTGGTGAGCCCTTTTTAGGGTGCGTAAACGGTGGGCGATGACGATGGTGGTTCGTCCCTGGGTCAGTTTCTCCAGAGCTTGTTGCAATCGTTCCTCTGTATCCACATCGACGCTGGAGGTGGAATCGTCTAAAATGAGAATCGGGGGATTGAGTAGAAGAGTGCGAGCGATGGCAATGCGTTGTTTCTGGCCCCCGGAAAGAGTTAAGCCTCGTTCGCCAACCCAGGTGTCGTAGCCTTGCGGGAGGCTTTGGATGAAATCTTGGATTTGAGCGGCCTTAGCGGCGGTCATTATGGCCTCTTGGGGGGCATCGATGGCTCCATAGGCGATGTTATCGCGAATGGTAGCTGTGAACAAAAAGACGTCCTGCTGAACTATGCCTATTTGACGCCGCAGTGAGGTTAATGTAACATCGCGAATGTCGATTCCATCGAGGGTTATGCGGCCAGCAGTGACGTCGTAGAAGCGCGGGATGAGGTTGGCTATGGTGCTTTTCCCGCTTCCGGTCTCTCCTACTAAGGCGATCATCTCCCCCGGGCGGGCTTCGAAGTCCACCTCTTGCAAGGTGGGGCTCCCCGAATTGTAGCTAAAAGTAACCCTCTCAAAGCGCAGGTTTCCTTTTATTCCTCTAAGCTCTTTGGCGTGTGGTGATTCTTTGACCGCCGATTCGGCGTCCAGAACTTCGAAGATGCGCTGGCCAGCGGGTATGGCTCGGGCAGCGATATTTACCATGAAGCCCACCATCCGTACTGGCATTGCCAGGGTAAGGAGGTAACCGTTGAAGGCTACCAGCTCTCCTAAACTTAGCCGTCCGGCAACAACCTCACGGCCCCCGTACCATAGGATAATAGCCGTGGCCATGGTGAGAAGGAAGGACATGAGGGGCATATTGAAGGACTGATGGCGGGTAGCCATGAGGCTTTGGTCGTGGACGTCTTGGGCAGGGGCAGCGAATTTGGCCCTTTCCTGGTCTTCTTGGGCGAACGCTTTGACTACTCTAACCCCGCTCAGATTCTCCTGGAGAACTACCCCAAGATCGGCGATTCTTTGTTGGATTCTTAGCCAGATAGGGCGTAGCCTAAGGTTCACCGTTACAGCTCGGAAACCCACTAGGGGCAAACAGCCGAAGGAGACGAGGGCCAGCCTCCAGTTGAAATTTATTAGGATAAAGGCGGTAGCGAAAAATAGTATGATGAGGTAAAGAAAGCGAAGGGAGGATAACGCCACAAACCAACGCACTGCTTCCACATCTACGGTGGCCCGAGACATGAGTTGGCCAGTTTGAGCCTGGTCGTGGTAGGCAAAGCTCTGGCGTTGTAGGCGATCGTAGATGGTGTTGCGTAGATCGTAGGCTACTCTCTGAGAAAGAAACTCCCCCAGGTACTGCTGACCGTAGCCGAAGCCACCGCGAAAGAGGCTCACGGCGATGAGGGCCAAGGATGCAATAACTAGAAAGCCCTTGTCTCTTCGAGCCACCCCCACATCTATTACCTCTTTAATGAGCCAGGGGGTAGCCATAGCCAGGGCCGCCGAGAGGATGAGGCAGAGAAAGGTGAGGGCCGCCCAGGGCCAGTATTTCTTGGAGTAGCCTAGCAACCGAAGAAGGATGGACATGATACTTAGAAACCCAACGCTTTATTATATACCGAGCCGCACGATGGTTCAATGTTGGGATTCTGTGAGGTTTCCTTTATCGGCATCTAATATATGGCGTTGGCGATGTGCTCAATGCGCTGGAGTTGGCCTTGGGGGTTGATTTCAACGGCAACTACATCGATGCGCCAGTTGTCCGGTATGTCCTGGTGGCTCTGAATATATTCTTGAGCCAAGGTCACCAGCCTTTCTTTTTTGGCAGGGGTAAAGGACTCCTCGGGAGCGCCAAAGGAGGCGCTTTTCTTGGTGCGCACCTCTATAAATACCAGGCAATCTCCCTCCAGAGCTACGATGTCGATCTCTCCCAGGGAAGTGCGGAGGTTCCTACCTATGATATGAAATCCTCGTTGAGAAAGATACTCGGCCGCTAACCTCTCTCCCCAGGCCCCTAATTGCCTACGTGCCCGGGTCATATCTTAGGTTCAAGCCGATGTCAGTAGTTGGGATACAGGGGCAAAGGATTTACGGTGAACAGGGGATACGCCCAGGCGTTGTAGATTGGCTAAATGTTCGGCGGTAGGATAGCCTTTATGCTGAGCAAAGCCGTAGCCAGGGTAAAGGCCGTCCAGTTCCACCATGAGGCGGTCTCGGGTTACCTTGGCAATGATGGAGGCGGCGGCTATGGAGAGACAGGTACCGTCTCCTCCCACCAGAGCCTTTTGAGGTAGCTCCAAATGGAGGCGGCGGCGGCCATCGATGAGGAGGAAGTCTGGCTGGCACTGAGCCACAGCTCGGCTCATAGCCAAAGTGATGGCTGATCCCAAACCTTGATTATCGATCTCCTCCGGAGAGGCTTGCCCAATCCCTATTTCTAAAGCCTCGGCCATTATCTCCTGGAAGAGGGCCTCGCGCTGGCCAGAAGTCAATAACTTGCTGTCTCTCACCTGAGATAGCCAGGGGGCGTTGGCTTCTGGGGAGAGAAGGACGGCGGCGGCCACCACGGGTCCCGCTAGAGGGCCTAGTCCTACTTCATCTATGCCAGCGATACGCCAGTAGCCTTCGACTTGGAGTTGTCTTTCTTGGGCGAAGTTAGGAATAGCACCTCTGCCTTTTATAGCCATAGCTGAGGGGATGCTAGCATAGGCCACAAGCTCCGTCAACCACTGTTTTATGGAGTAGGGTACGGCTACTTTAAACTGATCGGTGGAAGCCTTATCCTTCGACTTTTTCAATGTGATAGCGTAGTGTGCCCACTGGGGCCTCCACCTCTACTACCTCACCCTCCGCCTGATTTAGCAACGCTTTGCCCAAAGGAGAGGCCACGGAGATCTTGCCCCCCATAGGATCGGCCTCTCGGGGAGCAACTAACGTGTAGCGCAGCTCTTCATCGTGGATTAGATCGCGGAGAGCGATCTTGGCTCCCAAGGCGACCTTTTTTTCAGAGCCTCCCTGTGCTATTATCGCGTCTTTCAAAGTGGCCTCCAGCTCACGGATGCGGGCCTCCACCTGACCTTGATGTTCTCGTGCGGCATCTAAAGGAGCGTTCTCTCGGAAGTCCTTATCGGCCGCGGCACGCCGCAATTCCTCGGCGATTCGGGGCCTCTCCCTTTTCAGGGCCTCTAGCTCCGTCTCTAGGGCTGAGTAGCCCTCGGAGGTCAAGGAAATGGTTTTTGCAGGAATGCCCCGGAGGGAGAGATTGGTCTTGGTAGAGGGTTTCCTCACCCGGAGATGAACCGCTAGGTTGATAGCGGTTAGCCTCTCCTTTTTGATGTAGCTTAGAAAAGCTCGTACCGGCTCTAGCCGTTTCCCATTTCCAGAGGCAACAACATCATCGGCGTAACGAGCTACCTCGGCCACCGTAAGCCCGGCAACCGTGCGCTCTCGACCGCACCAACGCACAAACTTATGTACTTCTTGTTGGCTTCTCTGGCTTTCCTCTGGTGGCAATTGAGCCAGAAAACGGGTGGCTACCTCGTAAAGGGTTGTATTGGCACTATGCTGTACACTTTGCTCGCTCACGATACATCGCCTCTATTCACTCCAACCGGAGACAACTCGCGCACTGGCCTAAGAGAGGCCATGACCTCAGGTTCAAGGCCCGTCAAGATGCTCTTAGTGGCGCGGTCAGTAATATAGCTATGAAGGGGTGTTATGGAGATCTGTTTATTTCGTAGCGCCCATATATCGGTGCCCTTGGTGGCTCTGAAGTTGGCCCTTCCCCGAACTATCCAGTAATATTTACGTCTTCCGTCATGACCTTCTTCTACCTTCTCGGCGTAACTAGGCCCACAAAGGCGGGTCATGACCACGCCTTGGATTTCCTCCGAAGGTAGGTTTGGCAAGTTTACGTTGAGAAGGATTCCTTTGGGCCAAGCTCGATTGGCGAGCAAGCGGGCTAGTAGCCTACCCACCTTGGCCGCAGCCTCGAAATGGACATTTTCTAAAGCGGCTACGGAGATGGCCAGGGATGGGATGTTATGGAAATAGCCTTGGAGGGCGCCGCCCACTGTCCCCGAGATAAGAACATCGTTGCCCAGATTAGCCCCTTCATTTATACCCGATAC
The DNA here is from genome assembly GCA_016210705.1 of Chloroflexota bacterium. Lineage (GTDB taxonomy): Bacteria > Chloroflexota > Dehalococcoidia > JACQTR01 > JACQTR01 > JACQTR01. Next base: position 4,560 of record JACQTR010000179.1, read on the forward strand.
CACCAGCTGCGGCTGGGTTTCCATAAGGGTTTCCAATCCCAGAATAACGCAATCGGCGGGAGTGCCCTCCACGGCGTAAGCCTTTATTCCCTCTATTAGGGGGTCAATGCGAGTAGCCCTAACGGGACGATGCAGGGTTACCGACGTCCCTACCCCGCTCTGCTCCCTATCAGGGGCTATTACCGTAACTTCTCCTACCTGAATCAGTTCCTCCACAAGGGCCCATAACCCTTTGGCGTAAGCCCCATCATCGTTAGTAACTAGAATCTTCAACCATCAAGCTCCTTCGTTACCTTTTCCAGGACATTTCTTTTAACACTATATAAGTCTTGGTGGAATTGACCTCAGGGATCGCCTGGATTTTCTCCATAACTATCGCATCCAGCTTCGCCAATTGATCTACCGATATCTTGGCGTAGACATCGATGTCTCCGTAAAGGGCTCCAGCCTCTGCTACCTCCGGAATCCCTCGCAGTGCCTCCACCACTGGCCCCGAACCTTTTGGGTGCACAGTCATTAACACTAGGGCCTCAGGCATGGCTACCTCCGCTAATGGATTGCTCTTACTAGTTTATCATAAGGCCCCATAGCCGAAAAGTCTCTTGTACCTTTTGCCTTGCCAGGCATTGGCTAGACACGTCTGACTGTGGTGGCTGCCAAGATCAACATGATAACGGCGAAGACCACAAGAACTGCCAACTCGGTGATCACGTCTCCCAGCCCTTTCCCGTGGAGCATTATCTCCCGAAGCCCTTCCACGGCGTGAGTGAGAGGAAGTACTTTAGCCAACCCCTGCAAATAGCCGGGCATTTCCTCCACCGGTAGAAAGATTCCGGAAAGGAAGATCTGGGGCGCTAACACCAAGGGTATGAACTGCATCACTTGGAACTCATTGCGGGCATAGGTGGATACGAATATCCCCAGATTCACCGAACCTATAGTAAGGGCCATGAGGAATACAAAAACCTCCCACAAAGCGCCCGCATAATGGATTTTTAGCACTCCAATAGTGAAGAGGAGAATGATGGTCGCCTGGAGAGCGGCGAAAAGAAGGAACCCCAGCAGGTAACCGAGGATAACATCGGTCCGCCCCACTGGCGTCGCCAGCAGCCGTTCTAAAGTGCCCTCCATCCGTTCCCGCAGGAAGCTGACCCCGGTGAGAATGAATACGAAGAACATAGCGAAGGTCGCTAAAAGGGCTGGGGCTACGGAGTCTAAAATCTGGCTCTCTTCGGTGAAGCTTAGTCCAACCAAAGACATCACCACCACCGGCACTACCACCAGCAAGGCCAGCGTTCTGCGATCCCGTATTATCTGCCTCATTACTCGGGAGGCGATGGCTAAAGTTCTATCTCTGGAGATGCCTATTTCCTCCTGATAAAATAGAGGAAAGCCTCCTCCAAGGTGGCCTCAGCTCTGCCAGTGGCTTGACATAACCCCTGGGGGGTGCCCTCGGCTATAAGGCGGCCGGTTCGTAGGAAAACCAGACGATCACAATGAGCGGCGTCGTCCATGGTGTGGCTGGATATAACTAGGGTCACTCCACTAGCGGTCAGTTTATGGAAGTACTCCCAAAAGGAGACACGGAGCTCGGGGTCTAAGCCCACTGTTGGCTCATCTAGAAGCAAAAGAGGTGGGGAGTGAACTATGGCGCAAGCCAGGCTCACCCGCTGACGCATGCCTCCACTTAGGTGTAACAGAGGGTCGTTACGGCGCTCCCAAAGGTTTACCAAGCGTATAACCTCTTCCACCCGTTCCCGTCTGCGTTGCTTACTCCTCAGCCCATACATTCGGGCGAAGAAATCCACATTCTCCATGGCCGAAAGTTCCCGATATAGGGCGCTGAGTTGGGGCATGTAGCCTATTCTCGACGTGTTTGTAATTGAAGGGGGCTCGCCGAAGACGTGGATAGATCCCCGTTGAGGTTTCAGAAGTCCCACTAGGATGCGGATAAGGGTAGATTTGCCCGCACCGTTGGGTCCCAACAGCCCCATGCTAAGGCCCGGCAACACCTTAAGGGTTAAGTTATCTAGGGCTAGAACTTTGCCGAAATGGAAGGTGACATCCTCGATGGCTATCACCGGTTCTTTTTCTTGGTTGGGTATACTTAACTTGGTGGTGGGGTTTAGTGGTGTAATCTGGATTTATCCTTCCAGAATCAAGTTATCTATGAGCCGAGTTTTTCCGATCCTAACTGCTAAAGATACCAGGGCGAGGCTGTCTAGCCTATCCAACTCCTCCAAAGTGTCGGGGTGGGCCACGCTTACGTAGTCAATGGCAGCTAGAGGCTCCTTTTGAATTAGGGAGGTCATCTCCTGGCGGAGGTGTGAGGCGCTACGTTCGCCCTGGGCCCAAAGCCTTTGGGCGAGGTTCAGGGATTGGTAGAGAACCAGAGCGGCGTGGCGCTCCTCTTGATTGAGGTAAATATTGCGGCTGCTCATAGCCAGGCCATCGGGCTCTCGGACTGTGGGAACCACCACTATCTCCAGGTTCATATTGAGGTCGGCCACCGTTCTTTTAATGACCACCACCTGCTGGGCATCCTTCTGCCCGAAATAGGCTTTGGCCGGTTGGACAATGTTAAAGAGCTTGGCACAAACAGTGGCCACACCACGGAAGTGACCGGGACGGATAGCTCCTTCCAGTGGCTCAGTGACCTTTTCCACATCTACCCAGCTACTGAAGCGGGGAGGGTACATCTCTTTGTC
>JACQTR010000174.1 GCA_016210705.1 Chloroflexota bacterium
ACGTAAAGGGGTGCGGGAAAGATTGGAGGAATCAAAGCGAATTTCCAGATTTTGTTCTTGGCAATAGGCCACTGTTTCCGCATGCTTTATGGAAAGGAGGGGCCTAACAACGGTCAGAGGAAAGGGCGCTGAAGGCCACGAGCTGAGGGGTTGCATACCCCTTAGCCCGGCCATGCCCGTTCCTCGCACCAAGTGCATAAGGATGGTTTCCACTTGGTCGTCGGCGGTGTGGCCTACCGCCACCCGGTTGGCTCCCACCGTCTTGGCCAGCTCAACGAAGAAGCCATAGCGCACCTCTCGGGCGGCCTCCTCCAGGGAACAACGAAGCTGCCTCTGGTAGGAGCGGACATCGCGGTGCCGAATGGTACTCGGAACCCCAAACCACTGGCATATGTTAGCTATATAATCGGCATCTGCGTCTGATTCTGCTCCCCGCAGCAGGTGATTTAAATGAGCTATGTGTAGCCTTATCCCCAAAGTACCTTGAAGTTGGAGGAGAACATAAAATAGGCATAGAGAATCGGCTCCGCCTGATACCCCGACCAAAACCGTCTCTCCTGGGTTAAAGAGGTGGTGTTCTTGAATAAAGTGGAGGACGTGGTGGGGGAGGGGCTTTTGCCTCATAGGTTATTATTGCCTCAAGGGCATTACCGACCAAAAAGAAAATCCCACCATTGCCGCCACCAGGAGGGATTATTCGGTTTGGTGTCGGGAAGGGGATTAGGGTTCTCTGAAGGTGGAGGCGATAGGACAATAACAGCCGTTTCCCCAGACTTTACTAGGTTTAGCTCCTCGCGGGCTGCCTTTTCTATATACTCATCTGAGGCTAAATATTCACGGTACTGGCTCAAAAGGGTATGGCGCGTCTGAAGCTCTGTGATCTCTTGTTGGATGCCAAGTGCTTGTTGCCGGAGCTGGTAATTCTCCACGGCTTTGGCTCCGGCGGCCAGGCCAAAGTAGATGAGGAGAGGCATGGTCAAAAACAAGATCCACCATCTGATCGAGACTCGGGGCCGGGGAATTTTCATTGTGATCATTCTACATAGACTATAGCCATAGTGCAAGCATTGCCTCAAGGAGGTTTTTCTTTTGTGAGGTGACAGGTATCGTTGAGGAGGGTGAGGCTAGCTCTTTCTCCGTTCCAATCTAAGATGCTCATAGAAGCTATAGCTAGAGTTAACCGCCTGAAATGGGAGAGGGATAGCCCTATGGCCCGGCAGAGGATGGCACCGAGGACAAAGCGATGGCCAACCAATACTACCGTCTCTTGGGGATGTAGGGCTCTGATACGCTGAATGGCCTCCCAAGCTCGGCTCTGGAGCTGAGTTAAGGGTTCTCCCCCAGGGATGGTTGCTTCGGCACTATCGGCGGTCCATCTCTTTAAGAAATCGGGGTAGCGAGACCGCATTTCTTCGGTGGTCAAACCCTCCAGTTCCCCGTGGTCTATCTCCATAAGGTTGGGGTCGGTATTTACGGGCAGATGGTGGTAACAAGCAATAGATTGGGCTGTCTTTAACGCACGTTGAAGCGGGCTGGAATAAATGGCTGTTATGGGCTGGTTCTTTAGTACTTGGCCGAGGCTTTCTCCTTGCTTTTCTCCCAGGGTATTCAATTCAACATCACTATGGCCTTGGATCCGTCGCTCTTGGTTCCAAGATGTTTCACCATGACGAACCAAAATTAGCCTCATCTGTTCATGCTCTCGGCGTTAGGTAACTTTGGGCCAGGGCTACCCTTTTCTTGTAGGGAGGATGATTGTAAAAGAGGATCTCCACCCAGCGGCTGGGTTGAGCCTCAGCCAGGTTTTGCTCTGTCAATTTGGTGAGCATGCTGGTGAAGGCCTGGGGGTTGTGGGTCATTTTTATAGCGTATTGGTCGGCAGAGGTCTCCCAAAGGCGACTAAAAGCGTTATCTATGGGTTGCATCACCAAGGTATATAGGCCCCAAAGGAGGGCCAACACTGGTAGGTCAGCTATATCGGCGATGCCCTGTAAATCAAAGGTCGCCACTGCTTGCTTCAGGGCTAGATTGATCAGGTAGAAGCCGAGAAGGGTGAAAAGGGATCGGGCTAAAATGGCCTTGGTTATGTGGCCCTGGGCGTGATGGCCTAACTCGTGAGCTAAAATAACCTCGATCTCATCCGAGGAGTATTTATGTAAAAGGGTATCGCCCAGGAGAACTCGCCGAGTATTCCCCAGCCCTACCAAAGCGGCGTTAGCGGTGGTACCGCGACGGCTCATGTCTATAATGAAAACCCCTTTTATTCGCTGTTGTGCCCGTTCTGCCAGGCGAGCTAGCCTCTGTCCAAGGTCATCATCTATGGGTTTAGCATGAAAAAAGAGGGGGATAATGATAAGAGGGGTGAGGTGGGTGAGGAGTACGGTGACCAAAACCATGAACATCGCTGTCCAAAACCACCAAACATCGGGGAAGTGGGCCATGAATTGATAGATGATTATGAGTATAGCTGTTACCAGGATCAGCCCGATCAATCCTCCTTTGAGGGTGTCTCCCAGCCAGTTCTTTAGGGTCTGGTGAGATAAACCGAAACGATGGGGTAGGGTAAAACCTTCGTAATAGTGTAGGGGGGCGAGAAGGAGGCCATAGCCCAAGCCAATGATCCAAAAATAGAGGGCAACGGTTACCGGTTGAGGTGACGGGAGCAGGTCCCGGAGCACAGAGGAAAAGCCGCTGAGCCAAAGGAGTAAAAGAAAAACAGCTCCTAAAACCAGCTCTATGGCCCATAGCCGGCGTTTGATTAGGGCATATTGCCGCGCTTTCTTTTGGCTTTCCTCGCTGATTAGGGTTTCCACGAGTTCACCTGGATCGAGGCTTTGTACTCGATCTCTGACGCCAGGAAGGGCGCTGGGGCCTTGACAGAGCCGATGATGTAGACAGAAGAAGTTTGATACGATGGATGGCTTGGGGATAGGGCAAGCCCAGAGCGGCGATCACCTGCTCGGCTCGTCCGCTGGCCTGGCTGTCCGTGCGGAGGCGCAGACCCAAGGTATATTGAGAATCTTCACGAGCCACAATTTTGATTTCCTCCACCAAAGCCCGAAGGTCATAGTGACGGGGCCCCGTATCCCGCAAATGTTGCCACGGTAGATGTTCTTGTGCCAGTAGGCTCTGGATAGCGGCCTCTACCTCCTTTGGTTCCCTCTCCGTTTTCACTACTACCCGATATTCGGCAAAGCGAACCTGGGATTGTAAAGAAGGGAGTTGCAGTCCCAACTCTTGTATCCCACGGATCTCGATACCCTGAGGCAACTGTTGGCTCACCTCCGACATGAAAAAATGAGGTGAAACCCGGCGCTTTAAAAGTAAGTCCATCAGCTCGCCCTCGCTGGTTACTCCCACTGGTAGGGGGGCCGATAAAGACCGGTGGGGGTGGGGGCTATGACCCTGAGAGTAGGCTAGGGGTACTGCCGCCCGCCGTAGAGCCCGTTCCCACAGACGCATGAGGTCCAAGTGGGAGATATATTTAACCTCCTCGCCACGGGTAAAAGTTACTCTTAGGCGTTGCACGGCTAGCCTCGGATGACCAAAATCTTTTCGATCCTTACCCCCTTCATCTCCGCTACCACCAACCTTACGCTGTCGTGCTTTAATTGTTCCCCCACCTGGGGGATGTGCCCTAAAGCGCTGAGGACAAAGCCGGCCACTGTCTCGTAATGGCCTGGGGGCAGGCTAAGCTCCAGCGCCTCGTTAGCCTCTTCGAGACGCATAGCGCCATCAACCTCTATGGTCTTCTCATCAATGGCTTTGAACTCTCTCTCTGTCTCCACGAGCTCGTCTTCGACCCGGCCCACAATGACCTGCACCAGTTGCTTTAGGGTAACCAGTCCGGCGGTTCCCCCAAACTCGTCCACCACCATGGCCATGGGGCTGCGCACCCGTTGCATCTCGCTAAAAAGCTCACCAATGCGCTTGGTTTCGGGCACAAAGTGGGCGGGACGGAGGAGGAAGTCGATAGGGCTTTCGGGGTCTAGGGTCGCTTTCGCTAAAGCCAGGAGAACATCTTTCGCGGAAAGGACTCCGATAACGTTGTCAACGCTCTCTTCATAGACAGGGAAGCGGGTGTGAGAATACTGGGCGTAGAGGCGAAGGAAATCGGCCAGAGAGGTTCCTTTTTCTATCCAAATGATATCGGCTCGGGGCACCATGGCCTCCCGAACATACTTATCGCCAAAGCGGAAAACCTTCTCTAACATCTCTGCCTCTTCCTCGGCCACGGCTCCTTCGGCTGCTCCCAGAGAGATTAGAGCTCGAATCTCCTCCTCGCTCATGAGGGCCGCCGGTACCGCTGGGGCTTTAGTGAGGTCACGGAGCTTGGCCCCAATGCCCCTCAGGGCCCATACCGCCGGCGATAGGAGTCTCTGGATAGTCTCCAAAGGCCGGACGTAGAGGAAGGCCATCCTCTCAGCGTGGCCAGTGGCGATGATCTTGGGGGTAATCTCTCCGAAGAGGACCAGAATCAGGGTTACTCCTATGGTGGCCACCACTATGGCCTGGTTTCGGCCCAAGAAGGAAACGGCGACTATAGTGGCCAGGGCCGCCGCTGCATTTTGAACCAGGTTGTTGCTCAAAAGGATGGTAGCCAGCAGGCGGTCCGGCTGCCTCGCCATCCTGGCCACCCGCCCCGCCCCGG
>JACQTR010000183.1 GCA_016210705.1 Chloroflexota bacterium
CAGCAGAGGCACATTAGCTGCCGCACCCCTTTCGATATTCCCATACTCCTTTTTCTGACGGGCGCAGTCTTAGGGGTCTTCCAGGCCACAGACCGTGCCCTAAGTTGGGGAGCATTTCAAACGTGCCTGGCTGCGGTAATGCTCTATTATACCATCGTCAATTATCCAAGACCTCATCTTTTGATAGGGGGAGGAATTGCGGTTACTTCCCTTTTGGCTGGCATAGTAACGGTTGTGGGCTTTAGCAGCGGCATGTCCCCCGGCTCCGGGGCGAATAGTCTAAGCTCTTGGGTTGCTAGCTCCCTACGCGTTCTCCCCCAGTTCCCCAGGCTTCCAGGCCAGACTGAGGCTCCCAACCTTTTAGTCCATGGCCTACTCCTTACATTACTCGTCTCTTTTTTAATATTGGCTGGCTCCGGCCTTTTTGCTAGGCGGATAGCTATTAGGATAACATTTGGGATGCTGAGTTTGGTCTTGCTGGCCATGCTGGTCCCCGCTGGAGGGCAGGCCTACGAGCGTCTAGTGAACGGTACGACCATCAGAGTAAGAATGGACGTGTGGCAGAATTCTATCCTCATGGCAAAGGATTCTTGGTTAACAGGCATAGGTCTTGGCCACTTTCCACTGGCATCCCCAGACTTCTTCCCTGGCCGAAAGCTTACCATACCGCATAATGGATATTTGGAACTCCTTCTCAATTACGGGATTCTGGGAGCCACGGCGGGTTTGTATGCCTCCGTCGTTGTGGCCAGACTCTTTTGGGACATTCTGCGTTGCGCCAGGGGGCATCCTTGGTTTGGATTTGCCCTTGGCCTTTTGGCAGCCTTCTTGGGCACCGCCTTTATGGCTATTTTCGAAAGCTCACCAATGGGAATTCCTGCAGCACGGATGGGAAGATATTTCTATACAGTATCGCCCTTGCCCTGGATGTTGGGTGGTGCCTTGGTCGTTGTCCACCGGCTGGTAACAAAATAGGCTTATATTGGCGCCTACTTATGTGTCGTCACCTCCATTTGGGGCAGCCCATATTGGCTATTTAAAACCAGCTACTTAAACCGATATTATACCCTAGGTTGGGGTTTTTGTAAGGACTTTTCATATGCCTCGTCAACGAGATAGAAAGCATTTGCAATACGTCGGAAAAGTGGTAAAATCGAGGGCACATTGTACTACGACATCGTAGTAGTCGGCGTGGGCCTGGCAGGCTCAGCTACCTCTAGAGATATCTCCGAGGCTGACTACCAAGTATTCCTGTTTAAAAAGCCCCTCCCAAGGCTCCGCAAATCCAAAATGTGTCTGGGACAAGACGTGGCTCTAGCGTGCAAGCTGTGACAAAGGTCCTTGTCACCGGAGGGGCAGGATATATAGGTTCCAAGCTAATTTCCGCGCTTATCCAAGAGAAGCATACAGTGAGGGTTTTTGATATACCAGAAGCTCTTAAGAAACCTCTACTCTTTGCTCCTCTGCCATCTCTCGAAACCGTGCCCGGCGACATCAAGGACACGGCAAAGCTTCCTTCTTTGCTGCAAGATGTTGATGTCGTTGTTCATCTAGCAGCTTTGGTCAGAGGAGGCGCTGCCCCTGGTACCACGGAAGCCTCTGCCATGTGGGAAATAAACTACGAGGCTACCTGCCGGCTGGCGGACCTGTGCAGGATCAAGGGCATAGAACGCTTTTTGTTTATATCCACCTGTGGCAATTACGGAGGAGCCGACTCAAATCGGCTGGCCAAAGAAGAGGATGCCTTAATAGTCACCTCGCCTTATGCCGAAACAAAGATTAGAGCAGAAGAACATATCCTGAGCAACGTCAACGAACAATTTCACGCAACAGTGCTGAGATTAGCCACGGTCTTCGGCTCATCCCCCAGGATGAGCTTTGAGCCCCTGATCAACCGCCTTGTTTACGATGCCGTAGTTAATAAATCGCTAGTGGTTCAGGGGCCCAATGCTTGGCGCCCTTTTGTCCACATCGACGATGTCGTTAAGGCCATTGTCTTGACTCTCCGTTCACCCCTAGACCTGGTATCTGGGCAGGTCTTCAACGTGGGCGCTAATTCTATGAACTATACGAAGGCCGATATTGTGCGCATCCTGCAACAGTTTGTCCCCGATCTCGCCGTAGAGTTGCACGGCGAAGATCCCCGCAGCTACAAGGTCTGTTTTGACAAAATAGCCCAGATATTAGGCTTCCGAACTAGTAAAGGGCTGGAAGAGGGAGTGGCTGAAATGGTACAACTGCTAAAAGATGCTCGCCAACATGGTAACGTTCTATAATCCAGCCAAGGTCCTGCTCTATCTTAAAGAGCTAAAGGAAAAGATTCCTGTCTTCATGGAAATAGACCCCTCCTACCTATGTAATCATGCCTGCTTATGGTGTCGTTATCACCACCCAAACGGCGTGCTTCCTCTGGACTACATGGTGGCGCTTCTAGACAAATATCCTCAGGTTCGAGGAGTAAGGATCACCGGTGGCGGGGAGCCTTTGATTAATCCAGCTACACCTCAGTTTATCCTGGAATGCAGTCAAAGAGGAATAAAAACCGGCATAGAGACCAACGGTGGCTTGTTAAGGAAGGACAGCATCGAGATTATAGGGAATAACTGCCAATATTGCCGGATTTCCCTAGATGCGGCCACTATAGAAACTCACCGCAGGCTCCACGGCTCCAAAGGCGACTTTGAACGCATCCTGGACAATGTCCGAGCCTTAAGGGAGACCAAGCTAGCTGAACTCGGTATCTCCTACTTGGTGGTGGACGAGAATGTGGACGAGATTACCCACTTGGCTGAGCTGAATTTACCGGTCTCCTATATCCACTTTAAGCCCATCATACAGGGAGTAAATAGGCAAACCCAGAAAAAGGCTCTAAAGGCCATTAAAGCTCTTGAGCAACAGGTGAGTTATCCTCTTATCTACGGCAGACTTGTGCAGGACCACTTCCATAGGCCGGGGCTGAAGTGCCGGGTCACCGCCCTATTTACCCGGGCCGCCGCCGACGGCAAGGAGTATGTTTGTTGTGAACATGTTGGAGAAGAGGCGTTTCTAAGAGAAAATTGGGATGGTTCCACAGAAAGGTGCGCCAGTTGTCGTTACGCACCCTATAATGAGGTTCTAGAGATATACTACACCAACACCCTCTCCCACGAATTTTTGTAGATTTTATAATAAAGGGGATGTGCGACATGAAGCGTATAAATCAGATGGAGCCCTGGGTAGGGGAAGAGGAAAAAGAAGAGCTTGTTAAAACAATAGAGTCGGGCTGGATTACGGAGGCAGGCCGGACCAAAGAGTTTGAACGCCTCTTCGCCAACTATGTGGGCAGCCAGTATGCCTCGGCGGTAAACAATGGCACGTTGAGTTTGGCCATCGGGCTAATGGCCCTGGGGATAGGCAAAGGGGATGAGGTTATCGTCCCAGATTTCACCATGATTGCCTCCGCCAATGGGGTCAAGCTGGCCGGGGCGGAACCAGTGCTGGTGGATATCGATCGGCAGACCCTCTGCCTGGATGTAGCCGCGGCCGAAGCAGCCATAACCTCCAAGACCAAGGCCATCATGCCGGTGCCGCTCAATGGACGCTCCCCTGATATGACGGGGTTGATGATTCTGGCCCAAAAGCGCAGTATCTTCATCCTGGAGGATGCGGCCCAAGCTCTGGGCTCCCGGTGCCAGGGGAAACACTTGGGCACTTGGGGAGAGATAGGCAGTTTCTCCCTCAGCACCCCCAAGGTGATCACCACTGGTCAAGGCGGGGTTCTGGTAACCAACAACGAGGAGCTCTACCAAAGAATAGTCAAAATAAAGGATTTTGGCCGCCGTCGTCGCTCCGAGGACTACCACGAGATCTTAGGCTACAATTTCAAGTTTACCGATATCCAAGCCGCCTTGGGTCTAGCCCAGATGAAGAAGCTGGAGTGGCGGGTGAATCGAAAAAAGGAGATGTATCACCTGTATCGTGAGTTGCTAACAGACGTGGATCAAATAGAGTTAATAGCTACCGATCTGGAACAGGCCTCTCCCTGGTTCATTGACATCCTCGTCCCTGCGGAGACTAGAGACAGCCTTATTTCCTTCTTAGACCAGCAAGGGATAGGCTCCCGCCCCTTCTACTATGCCATCCACACCATGCCACCCTATGCCTATATACAAGGTCACTTCCCCAACTCCGAAGATGTAGCCGCCCGCGGGATATGGCTCCCCTCTTCCACTTTTCTGACCGACGAAGATATCGAAAGGGTATGCCAGGAAATTAGACAATTTTTCCGCACTACCTCTGGGAGAAAATGAATCTCAAAGAGCTAGGCCGGGGCTTGCTGAGACCCGGAGACGGGCTACGGCAACGAGCCACCAGGAGCGCCTTCTGGATTTTAGCCGCCAGAGCTGCCGACCAGCTTTTCAACATGGTCAGAATATTGGTTCTGGCCCGACTCCTTTCTCCCAACGATTTCGGTCTCATGGGGATTGCCCTCCTCACCCTGTCGGCCCTGGATGCCTTTTCCCAGACCGGCTTTAATACCGCCCTCATCCAAAAGAAGGGTGAGGTAAAAGACTACCTAGATACCGCCTTCACCCTTCTCTTTCTACGGGGCGCTGTCCTCTTCGCCCTCCTATTTATAGCTGCTCCTTATCTGGCCGCTTTCTTTGATGCCCCCCAGGCCACCACCATCATACGAGTCATTGGCCTTTCCTTGTTTGCCCAGGGACTGACCAATATAGGCATCATTTACTTTCAAAAAGAGTTGGAATTCAACAAACAATTCGCTTACCAGGCCAGTGGTACCCTAGCGGTAATGATTGTGGGGATAGGAGCCGCTGTAACGTTACGCAGCGTATGGGCCCTGGTACTGGGACAACTAGCAGCTAATCTCGTCCGCTTAGTGGCCTCTTATATCCTCCACCCTTACCGCCCCCACTTACGCTTGGCCACGGGCAAAGCTAAGGAACTCTATAACTTCGGGAAATGGGTCTTTTTCGAAAGTGTCCTCGGCTACCTTCATAACCAAGGCGATCAAGCTCTAGTAGGGAAGATTCTGGGGGTGGCCTCCCTGGGGTTCTATCAATTGGCACTTCGGATTTCCCTTCTTTTGGTAGAAATTGACAATGTTGCCGCCACGGTGGCTTTTCCTCTTTTTGCCAGGATGCAGGATGACACTGGCAGACTTAGAGAAACCTATTTAAGGGCGCTTCAATTAGCCGCCTTTGTTTCTTTTCCTCTAACGGGATTCCTAATAGCTATGGCACCAGACCTAACCCAAGTAGTGTTAGGGGCAAAATGGTTGCCTATAGTTCTACCAATGCAAATCTTGACCCTGTCTGCGGTCCCCAAAGGCATAGGGTTCCTGGCGGATTCAGCCTTCTGGGCAGTGGGCAAACCCCATATAAGGACAGGGTTATCGGCGGTTTACTTGCTAGTGCTGGTTGCCGTTATGTATCCCTTGACGTTAGCTGTGGGGTTAACGGGGACTGCCCTCTCCGTACTGCTAGCCTCCTCAGTAACCACATTGGTGGCATTATATATTCTGCTGAAAAGAGTCCTTTTCTGCCCCTTCGCACAGCTCTTGACCTCTATACGAAGTACGCTGCTCGCTGCCACCGCAATGACCATTGTAATTGCCTATGAGAGGGTATTTCTCTCTTGGGAAGGGGAGCGATTGCTCGGGCTGGCGGTGGCCCTAGTCATAGGGGCTGCAACCTATTTGGGCCTATCCTATGTCTTTGACAAACTTCACCCTACAGGCCTATACAAGAATATCAATGACCGTGTTGCAGATTTGGCCAAGCCAGACAGGATTAAAGTTGCGCAATCTTAGCGAGCATAAGCCCATACTTTCCGACTGGACCGAATACTTTCAGCGGCGGAAAGTAACTCTATTTTCAGAAGCGATTGGGTTAGAGAAGTTCTTTCGCGCCATAACGCAATTTGTCCCGGAAAAGACCAGCATCTTGGAAGTGGGGTTTGGCACTGGACTACCCGCCATTATGCTAACCGAGATGGGATATCAGGTCACCGCTATAGACATAGACAGCGGGCTAGCCAGGTCGCTATACCAGAAAAAGAGGGGGCTAGCTTCGCATCTCAATGTGATGAGGGCGGATATGTTCCATTTACCTTTCAAAGATAACTCCTTCTACGCTGTAATCTCCCAAGGTGTTCTAGAGCACTTTCCTGAACAAGATATTTGCCGCGCCCTTAGCGAACAGCGAAGAGTCGCTTCTCAACTAGTGATCTTAGATGTGCCCAATGACCGTTTCCCCCAAGATGCCGGGGTATTGCCTGGAAGCCATCTGGACTGGCAGCCTCGGAGCCGGCAGAACTGGAAAGCTATCATCCAGGAATGTGGGTTATCTCCTAAATACGAGTATGGAGTAGGATTAAGGCCGGGCAGATTTTGGCACTATCTCTATTTTGCCTTGCCTTACGTCTTCCACTACTGGGATAGGATGAGGACAAGGCGTCCTTATTCCATGTTGGGCTGCTGGTTCGGCAGTATCAACGGGTTTGTGGCAAAGGTGAGCAAATCTGAATTCCATAATAGATGAGGAGTGTCTAACATGGATGCGGGCAGGAGCAGAGGCAAACGCCTATACATGGGACTGGGAATGCCTATCAGCTACAAACCTAAGAATAGGCTTGCCTCGTTACTGGACATACGTTTTTCCTTAAAGTCTGTGTTGCTAAACAGGCTGCCCTCCTTTGGGTATAAGCTATTCGAAGTATTCATGGGTGAGAGAGTAGTAGAGTATGCCTTTGTGCACTCCAACATACTCATGGAGACCAAGCAACGGATCCTTGATGTGGGATCGTATGGGAGCGTGTTGCCTGTTGAGCTGGCCTGCTTTGGGCACAAAGTTTATTCCGTGGATGTGCTGGCTTACCCTCTGGAACACCCAAATCTTACCTTTGTCCAGGGAGATATCTATAATATTCCATTCCCAGACAATTTCTTCGATACAGTCACGGCGGTATCAACCGTGGAGCATGTAGGGCTGGGCCGATACGGAGACCCCCTCCATCCCGATGGAGACAGAAGAGCTATTTTGGAAATGATCAGAGTCCTAAAAAAAGGAGGGAAGGCAATAATCACCGTTCCCTTTGGCGAGAGGACTGTGTCATATCACCGTGGAGTAGCCATGAACAGAGTTTACGACCTCCCTTCTTTGGAGCAGTTACTCGAAGGGCTGCAAATCCAAAAGAGGGTCATTTACGGTAAACAGGGAGGGTTTTGGATGCCGGTCACTCCGGAGCAGGCAGCCAATCTCAAGAGAGAGGACGCTACGGAGGAAAAATCCGTCGCGTTGCTGGTAGCGAGTAAAGGGCAAGGATGAAAAACCATCCCCTGGTGGCTTTGCTGGTTCCTGTCCACAATGGGTGGGAAGATACTCGTGAGTTCCTGGACTCCCTGCGCCGGGTAAGTTACCCCAATTTCAAGACCATCATCGTGGACGATGGCTCCACCGATGACACCGCTGAAATGCTGGCCGCAGATTACCCCGAGGTCATTGTAATCAAGGGCGATGGCAACCTGTGGTGGTCTCGATCGGTGAACATAGCTATAGAGAAGGCTTTGAAACTAGAGGCCGACTACGTCCTTCAGGTAGACAACGATACCGCGGTGGATAGGGAGTTCATTTCCACCCTGGTGGAGACAGCCCAAGAAAACCCCAACGCTATCATAACCTCCAAGTCCTACTGGTACGGACAGCCCGATAGGGTTTGGTTTGGAGGCGGTGAGATAGCCTGGTTACGAGGTGGGCTTAAGCAAACCGGTTGCGGCGATATAGATAGAGGTCAATTCAACGAACAAAGCGATAGCCAGTGGGCAAGCATAGGCTTCCTCATCCCCATCCCCCTCTTTGCCGAGCTGGGGATGATAGATGCCAGGAGCTTCCCCCAGTACTGGGCGGACGCTGACTTCACCTATCGGGCTTATAAGAAAGGGCACCGGGTAATTCTGGAGCCCCGAAGTCTCCTTTGGCACAAAGTTTCTTCCAGTGTGAGACACCGTATGCCTCAGAGAGCACCTTGGGCCCAGCTCCTTTATTTTCTGACCCATGTCCGCTCCAGATATAACCTAAAAGCCGCTTCATATTTCTATTGGCGTCATTGTCCGAAAGCGTTGCTCCCGTATGCTTTGGGGCGCTTCTATTTCCCTCTACTGAGAGGTTTCCTCGTCCGTCTGCTTTTCTTCTGGTATAAGCCCTGGTACCGGAGGCCCTGGGGACTATAAAGGCTTATTTATAGACTTGCGCCCGCCCGTTATCATAGACCTTCCCCTTGCCCTGGAGCAGACCGCTATCCGCAATGCTAAGGTAAATAGGCTCACCCAAGGGTACTAGCGGCGGCAGCCTCACCTCCCCACGCTCCACGTTAAACCCCCTCAAATACAGATAGGCACCAGGTGGCACCTCCGCCTTTCGGAAGAAACCTTGCATTTCAGCCTCGGTTTTCGGACGCTCCCAGCCACCCAGAACTATAATATTGGGCGCATCGGGATACCCCCAAAAAGTCACCACACCATTAACATCGGCATAGACCTGGGCCTCCGGTGACCCCAGATGTTTGGAGAGCCAGCGGGCGCCTCCCTCCTCGCGTCGATCGAAGCGGGCGAAGTCCACCTTTGGAGAGAGAGCAAAGGAACTGGGAATATCACCCACCGCCTGGAACACCCAGCCACTTTGGAATAAGAAATAGGGCACCAGGACAAGAAGCACAGCCGCCAGGGACAGGCGCTCCACTATATCCCGCGCCAGCCACCGACTGATTAGCTGAAATAAAAAGTCTATTCCCAAAACGAAAAAGGGCGAAAGCAGCAGCAAGCCTACGAAATATAGTCGGTCGGAGCGGAACCCTCCGGTGGTGAAAAAGGGGACGAAGGTCATCGCCAGCGATAGCAAACCGACAGCAGAAAGCAGAAGGTACAGAGAGGAAAATCCTGTCTCCCGCCGTCTAAGCACCTTTATCGCCATACCTAAGGCTCCTACGCCAATGAGCACCCTGGTGAAACGACTAAGGTCGGCTGCCAGTCTATACCATAATGAGGGTATCCTTAACGGAGCCATCCCTAGCTGCCGTAAGACACCTTGATCTGTGGACACAGGGTTAAGAAATTCGTTCAGGCTTTTATACATGTGATCTCCCCAGCGGATAATCTCTTCAAACATCGCCCCTTTCGCAGTATTCATGTACCAAGCGAAGGATAATGCAAAGAAGAGAGCTACCAGAGTTCCGCTGAGGATTTCATGGCTATCGCCTGGCATATCATGGCCTGCCCCTCCGATTCGACCACCCGCTGGTCGCAGTCCAAGAAGTAGGGGTTTAACGGCCAGGGCCAACGCTAAGTAAATAAGCCATAGGTAGGTCATGCCGTAGTAAGAGATTACCATAGAGGCGCCGAAAACAATGGTTAGGAACACTTTATCCCATGACCTTCTCTCGTCGGTCATGGTCAAGACAACAAGGACCGCAAAAAGCATGCCCATGCCCTGCTTGGCCAGCTCCGTGCCGGTGATATAGAAAGCAGGGAAGGCCATCAAAAAGAAGGAGGCCAGGAAAGCCTTGCGAGACTCTATCTGCCGACGGTAAAGGACATAAAGCCCCAGTGGCACCAAGGAGAAAAACAAGGGATATATTGCTTTGAAAAACCATATCCCGGAGATATCTAAAAAGCGGGTGTAAATAGTGGGCAGTATGGTAACCGACAGAGTAATAGCGTATTGAGGGAACCCCGCTGTGGAGCTCCATAGAGAGTTTTGCTCCGTCAGTTTGTAAACCAGGTGTTCCATCCTTACATCCCACCCTACCAAATTGTCAGTTATCAGTGTCCTGTGGAGTAGTAGGGAGATAGCGATCAGAAGGACAGCTACCGGCAGCAGGCGCTGGGGTATGAATCGGCCCCAAGCAGCCAACACGACCACCATCGCTACCAGGGGAAACATTACCATGAATAGGATATTATTCTGCTGGAAGTTGAACTGTGCGGCTCCAGCAATGCTCAGAAGAGGGAGGATAAAGAGAAAAAGTAAGGGCAGCAGAGGGATTCTTTCTCCAACGGACCTCAGGGAGAATACAAAGCCCCGATCAATCCAGTAGCTCAGGCCCATTAAGAGTAGGACAGCAACGGTAAAGGTGGCAGAGAGAGATAGGAGGGATAGGGGCCGATAAACGCCTATCATAGGATACAACCAGTTGATCAGTAGACCGATAAACATCAAAAAGGCCAAGCTCAGGCCGACAGCGTAGAGCAGGGCCTCCACGGGGCTCAGGCTACGGATACGGAGAATGCGAAGGAGCAAGAATCCGGGCACGAAAGTGAGGTAAACGAAGCCGATAAGCGTTCCTGCTACTGGCAAAGCATAACCTAGTAGGGCCAGGGCTACCACCACCAGGATGCCAATCTGGATGGCCAGAACCAAGTTAAGGAAGCGGCCTATTGGCCAGTCAATAGGGGGTCGCAAAAGCATCATGAAATTTTATCGCGGAACAGATACCAGCCGCCGGTTTCATCCTTAAGACTTCCGTGCCAGGATGGTAAACGGACCACTGAGGAAAGGCAATAGGAATTGCGGTGCCTTCCGCAGTAGAGGGGAGCGGAGCCTTACCCAGGCCGTTTTCCAGGGATTTGGTGCCGCGAATCTGATGATCGATGAAGGAGGGGGCAAAAGACGGCACTGAAAGCCCAGAGACCTTAGCTGCCCTATAAGCTGGAAGGGACTAAAGCCCAGTTCGGGAAATTCGCCGGTGTAGGGGTTTATACCTAGAAAGGACTTTCTTGAAGCCACCTTCCCGGTCTCCAGGAACTGGCCTACCGCCTGCCTTATTTCTTCTCCCCATAACCCACGGGTTTTAATAGCAAGTTCTGTTACCGTTTTGCCATCCAGGATAGGGAAGGATTCCTGAATTATCCTTTTCCTACCTTCCAGAGCCGATACCTTATCTACCGCTCTCCCATATTGAACCATATCCTTATCTATAGGCCCATATTCTGACCTTCGCCACTCCCTTCGGGTGCGAATTCGGCTAAGGGGGAACAGGTCATTGTTGCCGTCTTGAATATATAGCGTACCTCCGTCTTCCAGGACATCCTTAATCTTTTCTAAAAGCGATTTAGTATCTCTAATATGAGAAATGGCCTCTATCATAGTCACCACAGCAAATGAGCTAGGGGGCAAAGAATAAGTAAGGAAATCCCCCTGCTCTATGTTGATGGCGCAGTCGGAGAATCTTTTTAGTATGACTCGGGCGGTTGACACCATCTCTTGGGAGACATCTATCCCTGTGGATAGACCAGAGCCTAGGAGATAATAGCAGAGAAGCCTAAGCCCAAAGCCACAACCTATATCCAGCACCCGCCCTCCTTCCATCCGGCAAAGGTCAAAGACGGCCGCCGATTCCAAGAGGTATCTTTTAAGACCCAAGGGTGTCAGCATACGACTGCGCTTATAGTAGTAACCAAATAGGGGATCCGCCCCCTTTTCCAGGGCGGGATCAAGAAGAACTGATGCCAGCCTTTCCAGAGCAGCCTGGATGTGCCTTTCTTCAGCCATCATCCTTTACTCAAAATCTTCTGGTACACTGCCAGGGTCTTTTGGGCAATGACATCCCAGGCGTATTCCGTTTCCAGCTTGCGCTGGCCCGCCTGTCCCATCCGGCGGCGGAGGTCATCGTCCCGCAATAGCTTAACCACCGCCTCGGCCAGGGCCTGGGGGTCCCTAGGGGCCACAACCAGACCCGTTTCCCCATGGTTCACCATCTCGGGCAGGCCACCCACATTGGTGGCCACCACCGGCTTCCCGAATCCGTAAGCCACCTGGGCAACAGCCGTTTGAGAAGCATCCACATAAGGCAGTACCACCACCTTACACCTCTGAAAAAGCTCCGCCCCATCTTCAAAGCTGATAAATCGGTTGTAAACGAGAAAGTCTTCCGGGTTAACCATAAGCCGCCTATACTTGCCGATGTCTCCCTCCCCAGCAATAGCCACCCTGACGCCGGGCATCTCTCTGGCTATAAGTGGCTGGGCCCTAATCAGGTATTCCAGCCCTTTATAATCCCGGATCCTGCCAAAAAAGAGTACAATATTTTCTTCCAGCACATTTTCCCGGTGCCAGGGCTTGAAGGCCGAGTAGTGCTCCCCCTGGGGTACAACGTTTACCTTTTCTTCAGGCATAGCCAGCTTGCCAACCATCAATTTCTTTAGGGACTCAGCATGGACGATTACCTGCCTAGAGTGCCTTCTCGCCCAAAAATCCATGACCCGGGTTGATAGTCTCTCTTCCCCCAGGTGGGGCTCCGGGTCATGGAAAGTAGTAACCACGGGATAGTGGCTCAGTCGGCTCAGCAGGGCCAGCCAGTACCAGAAATGAGCCGTCTGGCTGTGAATGATGTCCGGATGAAAGCTGTTAATTTGGCGGACCACTTGAGCCACTAGGCTAGTATTGGCGGGATAGAATCGAGAAGAAGCGGGCAGAAGAAGCAGCTTTACTCCCTTGCCTATAGTACCCAAAAGTTCAGAAGACAAACCCCGGCTTGTAATTAATGCCACCTCCTCTGTCATAGGGTAAATGGCATTGCTTAACTGAATGGCGTAGTTCCCTAGGCCGTGGGGAGTTATGCCCAGCACGCGCAAAGTTTATGAGGTCTCCTTTATTATACTATCCCCAACTTGGCCTTTATTACTGACAAGGCTGCTCGAATATCCTTATCGGAGTGTACCAATTCCACCTCACCACTGACCTTTAATATATATTCCTCCGTGCCCTCAGGGCTACGCACATATACTTTTCCTTCCGAGACTACGATATTGCCATGTCCCTCTGCGGGCGTCCTAGCGTACAGATCAATTAAATTCATTCCTCCCTCCTCAATCGGAACCCAATCTCATCCACATAGGCTAAGTCGGTGACGACAGTTCCTGCTAGTGACAACGCCCACCCCGTGCCCATAATAGTGAGGCCCAAAATCTGCGCAGCACCATTAGCAGGAGTACCTGATCCATAGGCGTGTCTCCCTTGCCATGTCCCTAACACATAGGCCGCTTTGTCCAAATACCAGTAAGAGCCGTTCCCGCTGCCCTGTCTTTTGAATATCCAGCTAACAGCCCCCAGACCAGCATGAGTAAGAACAACGGGAAACTTTGCGGTTGTGCCATATGTTCCCACCGCCAGCCAAACCTGGCAAAGGCTGACCACCGCGTTGCCTTGGTCAACCCAGAGGTACACTTTTATTTGGTTGGCCGTGCCCAGGCTGAAATCGGCGGCAACGTTGGCCCCAGCGTACTGGGCACCGGTGGCATTCCAGATTCCTGTGGCCTTCTCCACCCCATTGACCTCAATGGAGTAAAAGAGTTGGGTAGCCGCGGGGCTGCCGCCAAAGCTATCTATGGTTACCTGGAGTCGCAAGCCTAACTGGGGCACAGCAATCTGGCTATTCGTGATGGCAGGGACCGTCAGATTGGTTGAATAATCGGGCGAGGCTTGTTTGGCTGTAGCCACCACCGACTTCGTCCCCGGTTCCAGATCTCCTGAGTCCTGTATTCCGGGGGTGTAGGTTATTTGCTCTATCATCTCCACTGAGGCCAGAGCGCCAGCAAACCTTAAAGTCATTTTTCCTCCTCCCACCCAAACTAACCCCGATAATAGAACTAACGTTCTCTATTTGTCAAGGCCGTACTGTCATCCCCACCGAAGCCAGCAATTATCCCTTCGTTCTCTCCTACATAAGAAGCTTTCCTTGTTTTTTCAGCTCCCGCACCCTTCGCCTGATCAGTTCCCTTTCTCCCACCGCCTGATGGGATATCCCCCGAGTTGCCGCAACGCTTCCCTTTTTGAACAGTTCTTTGAGCACCTGGCCATCCATGTCCTCAGGAACAGGCAATCCCAACAGGTGCAGAACCGTAGGCGCTATGTCATAGACCTGGGCGCCCTCTATCCTCCCGCCAACATCAAAGTCCCCCCCTTGGGCAATTAAAATACCCTCCCCACGATGGGATCCACTAAAGCTGGTATTGGGCGCGGGGGAGCGAAATATGCTCTTATTAAAAGTATAATCTACACTGCAACTGAAGTCGTTCAAGGCGAAAATTATATCAGGGGCGAGTTCCAGGTATGGCCCCGAATAGAGGTCTTCCCGGTGGCGAACCACTACTGTTATACCCAGTTGTGAGCATACTTCCTCGAGTCTATCGGTGATTTCTTCCCCTAGCCTCCCGCGTTCTGAGGCCGAGTCTATAGCTGGGCTCAAAAAGATTCTGCCTGTAGAGGGGTCATGGATGTTAGCGAAGGCCAGGGTCCGTGTCATATCTACTTGCTGGATAAAAGAAGCCGGGCGAGCCCTGGCCATCCAGCGCACTTTGTCGCGCATCGGCCGCGGTGCCAGGGTCCATATTTTAGTAAGGGAGCGACGGATATCCCAAAGGATGCCGCTTGGTCGCCAAGCCCTGTGAAGATAGCCCTCCCCTTCCAGCCAGGAGTTGGTAAAAAAAGATTGGCTATGAGGCCCAAAACCATGGTCGGAAACTACCAGGATATTTCCTTTTTCATCAATGCCCTCCATCACCCGGCCCACAATGTCGTCAACCTGCTGCCACATTTGGTCAAAAAGAGGACGATAATGCTCTGCAGCTTGCCTTTGAAAACAGGGGTGGGCCTCGTCCAAATACTTCCACATAAAATGCTGCATGAAATCGGTGGCCGATATTACTACGGTGAGAATATCTATATCTCGGGACAGGAATAGCTCCACAGCCTTTTTATTTATGTTTAGCAAGCGCATCACATCGCTAACGAAAGCAGAGGAACGGTGAGCATAACGAGGGCTATTCCAGTGAATATGCACCTCATAACCGTTACAGTGGCTGAAAAGCTCATCCTTAAGCTCCCTGGGGTAAGTAAAATCCCTATCGAGAAAGGAACCCAAGCCGCCGACCATATATCCATTTATTGGATAAGGGGGGAACAGCCCTGGGAAATTCAAGATACCAACTTTAAACCCTGCTTGGGAAAGATAATCCCAATAGGCCCCCGATTTTCTAATGGCGCTGGAGTTCCATGCCTTCAGCTCCAGGCCACCCTTCACCGTGGGATTAAGAAAATCAAATACGCCGGTCTTTCCTGGGTTCTTGCCCGTAGCCACAGAAGTCCATGCAGCCGCGCTAACTGGCGGGAAGGTGCTATGAAGATAACCCCAGGAACCTTCTTTCAGGAGCTTACCTAAGTAAGGCAACCTGCCATCGGCAATTAATGGGTTTAAGATATCAAAAGTTGCGCCGTCCAGCCCGATCACCGCTAGTTTTACCACGGCTCACCTTTCATCTGAGATCTGCACTGTTTCACAGGATCAGCCCAATTCCCCTCGGATAGCGCGGAACATGTCCTGTGGAGTCTCAATGTCGTAATCGACATTGACGGTAATCAGCAAGGCGTTCTCGTGATGATCGCCTTTTAGCGCTCCCTCTGACGTTTTCTCTGGCAACGTCCGCACTTTTGCTTCGCCAAAGGCGCAAAACCCGTGGTCGGAGACCACCACCAGCTCGTTTTGTCCGCTGTCCAGAAAGTTAGAATCGAAGACAAGCTCCCCGATCTTTGCGTCTAATCTTCTATACCAGTCAAAAACACACTCCTCGCCCCAATGGAAGTGTTGAACTCTGTCTAAAAAGGTATAAACAGAGATGAGCAAATCCAAGTCTTCCCACAGAAGCTGCTTAGTCTCCTCGGTGACTCTATAGAGTTCCTCTTCCCACTCTCCCTCATTGGTGGGCAATCCGAAACCCACTGGCTTGAAATTAACCCCGAAGGAAAAGGGCGGCACCACGAAAGGAACATTCAGGGCTTTGGCCCTTTTCCCCTCTCGGTGCAAAATATCCCAAATGAAGTCCACTTTTATATCCTGCCTTTTTACCAGCTCGCCGTTAACAACAAAACTCTCATGCCGGTGCTCCTCTGGGGTCTTTCCTGAGAACATACTGCACCAGACCGAGGGTGAGATGGGCTTCTCGGTGAGGACTAACTCTTTACACTTACCACTTTGGCATAGACGTTGGAAGTTATTCAGCCGAGACAAATTGGGCCTTATCACGCTCCAAGTGGCAGCATCGATCCCCAAAACAAAAATCACTCCAAAGCCTCCAGCACCACCCCAACCCCAATATGTCGGTTACCTTTCACCAGAACAAACCTGCCCAGCTCAGGAATATCAGAGAACCTCTCCACTACCAGAGGCTCCGTGGCCAGAAGAACAGTGGCCGCTTCATTCTCACCTATCTCCGATGGTCCGGCCTCGACTATCGCTCCGGTCTCCGCGCTTATTTTCTCCTTTATCTCCCTAACCTCACACTTTACTCTATTAGTCCCGCAGCGGAGCTCCAACTCCTCTCCCTTCCCCAAACTCCCATCCAATAAAACTACCTCGCCCCAAAATCGCCGTACCGCCATAGGGGCACTTCCCACCAAGCCGAGCACATCCCCGCGCTTAGCTACCCCATCGATTACAAGGCCTACGCTGTCTCCCGATTGCGCCCGCTCTTGGTCGGCGGGAAACACCCTTATCCGCTCTATCTTAGTCCTCGTATCCGAGGGTTGAACAACTATTTCATCTCCTATTTTCATCAAGCCAGCAATCACTCTGCCCACGATAATTTCTTGCGATTCAACCCGATATTCCCCCTGAACCACAAACCTTAAGGGCTTCGGCTCCAGACTCAAGTTCACTTGATCTAACGCTTCTATGAGCGTAGGGCCCCGATACCACTTCATCCGCTGCGATGACCGATAGATGTTTTCTCCTTCTGCTGCTGAGGCTGGTATGAACGACACATCGGAGTAGCCAAGGGAAGTCAAAGCCGCGCCCACGTCTTCCCTAACAGTGCGGAAGGACTCTTCACTGTAGTCCAGGACATCCATTTTGTTTACGACAACGAAGAGCCGCTTTATCCCCAGCATTTTGAGCAGAAAGGCGTGTCTCCTAGTCTGCTCCTGAACGCCTTCCTGGGCTGAAACAACCAACACAGCCAGCTCGGCGTGAGAGGCCCCAGTCAACATGTTCTTTATGAATTCCTTGTGTCCTGGTACATCAGCAATGCTATATAGGGCTTTCTTACTCTTAAACATCACCTCGGTGGTATCTATGGTTCTCTCTTCCTTCAGCTCGTCCTCAAAAGAGTCTATAAAATAAGCGAATTCAAAACGCTTCTTATATTCCTCGGCCAACTGTTGTATCTCCGCCAGCCGACCTTCTCTTATGCTCTCAGAATCGTAAAGCAGCCTTCCTATTAAGGTAGATTTGCCATGGTCAATATGGCCAGCAACGACTACGTTCACCTTCATTCGATTACCTCACATATACCCCAAAGCGCGAAGCTTCTGCATAGTAAACGCCTTCTCTTTGTCCTGCGCCCTTCCAGACCTCTCCGCAGTCTTGCTCACTTCCAGCTCTTCCACTATCTCATCTATAGTTTTCGAGGTGGACTCTATAGGAAAGGTACATGGCTCACAACCCAAGCTACGATACCTTTTACCATCCTTAGCAAAGTACATCTGGTTCACCGGGATATTCTCTTGCCTCACATATTGCCAGATATCCAGCTCCCTCCAATGCAGGATGGGGTGAACTCTAATGTGGGTGCTTTCCCCAGCAAGGCTTTGGTATTGGTCCCACATTTCTAGGGGCTGATCCTTATAATTCCATCGGAAATCCTCGTCTCGGGGCGAAAAATACCTCTCCTTAGCCCTTATTCCATGCTCATCTCTCCTTATGGCCAGTATAAGGGCATCGAAGCCATTTTCCTCTACGCATTCCTTCAAGGCCTGAGTTTTCAATCTAGTACAACATTCAAACTTTCCATTGCCCGGCCCCACGCCCTCCTTGTTCGCCTGCTCGTTTCTGATTATCAATAAACGAAGGCCCCACTCGTTGGCGATCCTGTCCCTGAAGCTGTACATGGGTTTAAATTTGTAACCGGTATCTATGTGGATAACTGGAAAAGGAATCTCGCCGAAAAAGGCTTTTCGGCATAGCCAGAGGACAGCGGTACTATCCTTACCGGTACTCCACAGCACTGCTGGCCGCTGAAACTCGGCGTAGGCCTCTCTTAATATATAGACGCTTCTATTCTCAAGGTCTTTTAAGTCTAGCATATGCCACCTCTTTCCGAGAGAAATGATTTGAGCAAGGTAAAAATTCTATTTCAAATAGCCCAGTGCCTTCAACCTTTTCTTCACCATCTCCTCCTCTTCTTCACTGAAACTCACCTCTGTCTCATCTTCTTTAAGGACTTCCTCAAGGACAAATACAACATATTCGTCTACCGAAAGGAAGTCAGCATGGCTCATCCTTTCCCCTATTCTCCGATAAAGGTCAGCCGGCAGCGATACAGTCCTTTTTTCATCTTGCGGTTTCACCGTCACTAACCCTCCTTGGCCTTGGCATCGATTAATATCCCATGGTTCCTTGCCATCCGCCCACTATACGCCTCCAGGCATCTTTGGGCCACGGCATCCCAGGTAAACCTCTCCTGGACAACATCCCTAGCCCTTTGCCCCATCTTCCTAGCTACTTCTGGGTTTTTTAGAAGGCAGGCTATCCGCTCCTTTAGTACTTCTGGTTGGCCTGAGGGGACGATAAAACCCGTCTCACCATCCTGGATGACCTCCGGCAAGCCAGCCACTTCGGTGCCAATAACCGTGGTGCCACAAGCCATGGACTCTAGCAACACAGCTGGCATTAGATCGGATTGGGGGAAGGTGCTCCACCACTTTTGCGTATAGACGGAGGGCATAACTGTAACTACGGCGGTGTTGTAATGGTGCGCCAGGGCCTGGTCATCCTGACGCCCCAGAAAGATGACTTTGCCACCCTTATCCCGATCCTGTAGGGCTCGGAGATACTGCTGGCTCTGCGACGGACCAGCCACATATAGCCTGCCATCCAGATCCGCCACAGCATCAATGAGATGCTCAACGCCCTTAATCGGGTGGAGGCGGCCCACGAAGAGTACCTTTCCCTTTTCTTTTTCACCACTAAGGGGGCGAAATTTGTGGGTATCCGTGCCCACATAGATGGCCCGGCACTCCCTGCCATATTTAGAGAACATCCTGAACATGTAACGACAGACCAGAAGGTATTCATCCACCCATTTGCCCAGGAAGGGAAAGGGCCTAGTGAAGGCCAAGCCTCTGCCACCATGGTAAGAGGCAAAAATAGGCTTATCTTTGAAATGGCAATAAGCGACGGCGATGGCAGATACCAAGGTGCCAAACTGGTTGATATGCACTAAATCACTTTCTCGGAGGATTTTCAAAAATGTCAGGGATAAAGGCAAAGGATTTTGCCGATCAAAGAGAGGGCGCAGGAAATAAAAGGCGGGAAACTCCTCAACGGTCAGGGTATTGGAGACTCGGTTTGTCACCCTCCCGGAAGCGAAAGACACCAGGGTAACCTGGGCATAACTGCTCAGCGCCTGGGCCAGTTCCCAAGGATACCGCGCCCCTCCTCCCGTCTGGTACTTAAACCAGGTGGGAGCGACCAGGGCGACCTTCAACTCCTTTTTCTGAGTCATGCTCACCGTCTCTCGCCTTAAAAATCCCGGCTCCGTTCCCTAAGCTCAAAAAATACCTGTCGCGTCAGCCCGGGATTAAACATATGCAGCCACTGTCGAAGAAGGCTTACGGTAAACTTCCGCTCGCTAAGTTTCTCAGCCATTGCCCCCAGCAGTGTCCACCAGCCATAGCGGTGAGGGGTGTGGAAGCCCTTACGAACCAGCCTGGCAGGCTCTCCAGGACTAATCCCTAGATTAGCCGAGAGCAAGAGGAGCCTTTCGGGGACAAAGCCGTTGGCAGCCTGATGCAGGGCAGCGGCTAGGGCCAGAAAGGTCCGAGTGGCTCTCACTAGCCGATGGCGCCTTACCTCTACCAGGAAAAGGTTCAATTCCTCTTCTGACAATGATGCCAGGTGGTAGAGAAAAGTGTAATAATCCCCCAACCGATAGGACTGCTCCACTAGACCATGAATTATGACGACGACCATCTCCAGCTCCGGCGCCAGGGTGGCCACTTTATCCCCGCTGGCAAGTGGCATACGGATCACCTTTTCTCGCCACAAATCCTTATCCATCCACACAATGTAGCTGGTGCCAAACTCTCTTTGTAAGTCTAAATCCACACCTGTTACAGGGTCTATAAAGTCAGTACCAGTAGCACTGACATGCTTTGTACCATAAGTAGGGGTCGATAATCTCTTTACTGCCACGTGATGGTCAGAGTCACCGGAAAGAGATATATCACGTATCAGATGGGGAAGCTCCGGCTCATATCCTGCTTCAAGCAGTGTCCTGATGGCTATTTCATACATTTGCCCATCCCCCAACACCATCACATCGGCGTCTTTGCCCCACGAGGGATAGGGTCTCAGCGTCTTAAAAAAAGTATGCTTAACCCCTGCCTCCCTGAGTAGCCTATCTGCCTTGGCCATAGCCTTTTCCTGGTTCTGGCAGCGTACGAGCTCAGCCTCATATTCCGCCTTCAACTCCTTAAGGCGTCCGGTCCGCTCCAGGGACTCCAAATAGAGCAGCCCTATTTTGTTTCTCTGAGCTACGTCGTAAAGGTTCTGGGACTCCTTTACTCTTCCAAAGTCTGAAGCTCCGAAGGGCGAGCCGATACTTCTTAATAGGGCTATGGTAGCATTGGATGAAAGCTTGGTGGTGGTCATATTTTGACAAAATCTTCCACACGGGCAAGGATAGCGCTTCGCAATTCTGCTGGCCTATTTCTCCCATCCAGAACCGTGGCACCAATCTCTTCCCCCAGCTTCAAGAAGAGTTGTCTCCTTTCCATTAAATACTCTACGCTCGGCGTATCCTGTTTTCTGGAAAAAGCCTCAGCCTCGGGAAGGTCCAGGACAAAGGTCACACCAGGGCGGGGAAGGAATTTTAGAAAGCTACGAAGCAAAGCCCTCGTTTGGGGCCAGGAATAACCCATATCTACCGCCACATCTACCAGACTATCGAAAAAGTA
Organism: Chloroflexota bacterium; assembly: GCA_016210705.1. Lineage (GTDB taxonomy): Bacteria > Chloroflexota > Dehalococcoidia > JACQTR01 > JACQTR01 > JACQTR01. Next base: position 21,006 of record JACQTR010000183.1, read on the forward strand.
GCGGTCACAGACTACTATTTTCTTTCTGAGTAAAGGCAAGCGAACCTTAATCTGGGTCTGGAGCCAGCAGTCCAACAGTAAGCTGTAGAGAAAGAGGCGGGCTAGGAAAGGCCTTGTCAAGAGACCTCTTTTGGCTTGGGAGTAACCTATATAGCCCCGTTTGCGACGTAATAGTGCAGCCCTTACAATCGCCCAAGGGATAGCCACCAGCCAAGGCTGGAAGCGGTTCCACACGTAACGGGCAGGAATCCCCCTCTCTAGCAAAGCGTGAGTCAGGGCTTGGGCTTGAGTGGTCTTACCTGCCCCGTCCATACCGCTTAAGCAGATTAGGGTTGACCTCTTCCTTTGGCTCTTTTGGATGGTATCAATATAAAACTGCTCCAACTGGGAGATGACATTTCCCCACGAATAGGAGGAGACCTTTTCTCTGGTCTTCACTCCCGTTCCTTCCTTCACTGCCGCCACCTGGCGCTGTAGGCTGGCTCGGCCATTAAGCCAGAAAAAGCCGTCTCCTTCTTCCACAAGACGAGGCAGCGCTCCAAATTTGGTGGCCACAATGGGCAGATTGCAGGCCATGGCCTCCAGCACAGAAAGGGGTAGCTCCACGGCATGGCGGGAGCCGGGAGGCGTGGGGAAGACGTAGCCATCGGCCAGACGATAGGCCTCCTCTATGTTCTCTATATAAGAATGCCAAACGATACACCCCCGCTGCTCCAGTTTTTTCATCAGCCGAGGATTGGCGGGTATAGTAACGCTACCCACCACGATAATGTCGCTATTTTTCATGTCAAGGACCTCGGCTAAAGCCTCCAGCCCCCGCCCCTTAACTATGGGGCCAACGTGAACAAAATAAAATTTCTTCTCCTCCAGCCCAAACCTCCGGCGCAGGCAAGCCTTTTCCTCTTCCGTAGCCGGTGAGAACCTTTGAGTATCCACCCCATTAGGGAAGAATTTGATGACACAGCCCAAATGAGAAAAATGGGCCTCCGTTTCCTCGGATTGAACGAGAACTAGGTCGGGTTTAAAAAAAAGAAGTAGGCAGCGGGAAAGAAAGGAGCGGGGGATAAAGTGAGCAGATAGGACAGTACGGCCTCCTGTGAGCCAGGCTAGCGCCCTAGTTATGGCAAAGCTCCATAGTGAAGAGCCCGGTACATAGTGTATTATGTGAGGTTTGAAATCTCGGGCCTCCTTCCAAAACGATGGCGACAGCACCCTACTTAAACTCAGGTGAAGCACCTGATGGCGTTGAGAAAGGCCCTCCTCCATATGAAAGGCTACCTTCCTCATCCCCTCGTCGCTGCGCCCAGTGTAGTTGCTAACTAGACAGACCCTCATCTCCTCACCACCGCCTCATACAAGCGTTCCGTCTCCTCGGCTATTCGATTCCAGGAAAACTCCTTGACCTTTTCCCTAGCGTTTTGGCCCAAGGTTCGGGCTAGTTCAGTATCCTGAAGGAGCAACACGATGGCTCGAGCTAGGTCCTTCTCATCTTCCCGGCGGGCCACCATACCGTTGTACCCCTGTTCCACAATGCAGCGAAAAGTATTCAAGTCGCTCACCACCATAGGTAACCCCGCCGCCGAGGCTTCCAAAAGGACTACTGGAAAGACCTCCCCAGTCGTGATTGAGGGAAGAACAAAAACATCGGCAGCGTGAAAATAAAGGGGTTTCAAGTTATCGTTTACAAAGCCCACCAGCCTGACCCTATCTCTTATTCCCAAACTCAGCGCCAAGCGGCTAAGCTCCTCCCGCATAGCGCCATCCCCTCCTATTACTAAAAGGGCCCGGGGGGTTTTAGCCAGTATCTCCGGCATCGCTCGCAGTAGGATATGAGGCCCCTTTTTGGGAATGAGGTCACCCAGAAAGAAAAGTATCGGGGCCTCAGCCGGCAGACCCAACTGAGCACGGCACTGCTCTTGAGAAAGGCAGGTATTCAAAGCCGATGGATCTATGCCATTGGGTATGGCCACCACTTTGCCTCGATATGAGGGCAGGAACCGAGATTCCTCCAAGTAATAACGTGAAGGGGATACCAGGGCCACCGCCCCACCTAAGAGCCTGCGGGTAAGCCATAAGTTCAATAAGTTTACTGCGACCCGTCGTGTTAGACTGCCAAAATTAGGCTCCCAATCACCGTGGTAGGTGAGAAGGAAAGGAACTTTATATCGGTGCGAGTATCTCCAAGCAGCCACCTCTGCCGGAGGGGTACTGAAGTGGGCGTGAACCAAGTCCAAGTCATGTTTAAAAGGCTCTCGGAGAAGGCCCCAAGATAAGTTTCCACGGATAATACGAAAATTGGTGGCATAACGAAATACCTGCACCTGCTCCACCCACTCCGTTGAACCACAAGAGTCAATGGAGGTGGCGAAAACCTTCACCTGATGGCCCCGCCGAGCCATCTCCAAGGCCAAGTGATAGGCCACTACCTCCGCCCCCCCATGGATATACCTTCGAGCGTAATCTCCGCAGCGGCGGGACACTGGATAAGGAAAATGGGTAATAAAATAGCCTATCTTCATTTTTTCGTGGCTTTTACCAGCAGGGTGGGATTTAGCCTCCATAACAAAGGTACAGGGCTGTAGCTTGGTCTCACCTGCCCGAAGACACGGCGAATGGCTTTCAAATCTTGAAGAGAATCATAGCCGGCGTGGGCTTCATTAGAGGAACCATTCTTCATAAAAAGCCCTCTCACCAAGAACCTGAGCCAAGCTGAAAACCCAGTTTCCCGGGGCATAGAGACGATCAGACTTCCCCCTAGTCGGAGAACCCTATGGCACTCGCTAATAGTTAAAGCCCTTAGCTCCAGAGGCATATGTTCCAATACATCGAGACAGAAAACCATGTCCACACTCCCCGAAGCCATAGGCAGATGAGCGCCATCGGCGTATAGCAGCAGGAGCCTTGAGTGGGCTTCGTCCCCAAGCTCTTTTGCCACCCGCTCTCCCGCCCACCACAAAAAGGATTTGCCCCTAGCCCAATCCTGGAACTCTTCTCCATCCTGGCGCTGATCTATTTCAGTGGCAAAAACCAGGTGGTATCTGGTAACAAGATAGGGCAGTAGGAAGCCACGGCCAGTACCCAGATCCAGGGCTGCTCCCTGATCTCGCCCGAGCCTCAAAGCCAGTACCAGCCTCCGCCAGTGGCTCCAGCGAAGGAGGAAATTAGGATCCTCATAGATGTCACCTCGCTTGGGGCTGGGCATCCAGGAATTTCGCCCCATATCCGTCCTTATGGCACTGATACCTTTCGGCCCAAAGAGGGCGACCCATTCTCAGCCCGCCGCGGCCTGGACACTACGTATTTGGTAAACGTCTTGGCCAACCGCCACAGCCTTTTGGCTTCATCCCACCCATGCCGGCGACAAATCTGTCGCCAGGCTACAGGCACGAAGCGGAAAGAAAAATAATACCCCTTTAGGATTTCATCCACGGCCCCAACAATCTCCTTGCCCGAAAGCCATGGGTAGGAGACGATAGATTTCTGATGACCCATGTCATCCAAATACTCGTTAGGATCATCGGTAACCAGATAGCCACTGGTCTGAGCCCATTGAAAAAACTCAGTGCCAGGAAAAGGTGAGGCAACCGATACCTGTAGCATATCCGGTTTTAGCTCCCTAATCAGCTCCCTAGTAGCTTTCATAGTTTCCCGGGTCTCTCCAGGGAGACCAATAATGAAGTCACCCAGCACCAGCAGACCCGCCCTGCGGGCACCGTGGGCAAATTGCCTCATCTGATCTACAGTGATGGCCTTCTTTATGTTCCTCAGGATTTCATCGTTTCCCGACTCGTAACCCACGATGAGCAATCGGCAGTTAGCCTCTTTCATTCTCTCCATAGTTTCCATGTCAAGACTGGCCCTAGCGTTGCAAGACCAGGGAATACGCAGGCCACGACGTGCATATTCTTGGGTAAACTGGATCACCCTCTTGGGGTCGATGGTAAAGGTATCGTCCTCCAAAAAAACCTCTTTCACCAGAGGGAGGTTCCCCTCCACCCACTCTAGCTCATCCATGACGTTGGGGATGGTCCTAACTCGGTATTTCCTACCCATGAGGGTCTGGGGCCAGGAGCAAAAAGAGCACTGGTAGGGACATCCTCTGCCAGTGAATATCTGCACCTCTGGATAGAGGGAATTGCCCAAGAAATAGTCCTTGATGTTGAGGTGTCTAGCATAAACCTGAGAAACGAAAGGCATCTTGTCCAAGTCAGCGGTAGTCGACCAGGGCCGGTCGGGGTTCCTGATTATTCCCCGCTCATCCTTATAAGAGATACCCTTCATCTGTCCCCAGCTTCCCGGCGAATCCAAATTGCGGGCTAGCTCCACTAGGGTGAGGTCATATTCCCATCGAGCCACAAAATCCACCCCAGGGCTCTGAAGTATTTCCCGGTCAAACTGGGAGGCCGGCGGCCCCACCATCACTATCTTGGCTTCAGGACAAACCTCTTTGATGGCTTCGCCAACGGCGATATCGTTGCGCAGGCTGGGAAAACTGCTGTCCATAACCAGCAGGGACGGAGAAAAAACAGCTACATCCTTCACCACCATTTCTCTGTCCCAGTTCCAGGCTGGGGCATCCACTAACCTTACCTGGTGTCCTTCAGCCTCCTGTATACCGGCGGCATATGATAGCCAAATAGGATAGTAAAGAGTGCCAGCCCTTCCCGTATCCTGCCACCTCATCCCCCTGCCAAAGTGGGGGACATAGGGAGGGTTTAGCACGTAGACTTTCATGCCCAGCTTTTTCCCCTGACAATGGCAGAAATCTCGCCCAAGCCATAGCTCACGTAAAAGGCCACGGTCAATAAGGAGACCAGAGACAACGACGACGCCTTTCTCTCTCTCAGGCTCACATAGGCCCCGTTTGCCAGGCCCATCGACAGGGGGATCAAAATCAGCGGTGGTAAAAAAGTCATGATACAAAGGAACAACGGCCCCAGGTGGCGAAACCCCAGATATTTCCGAAACTTCCTCCCCACCCTAATCCTGGCGGCGCCGTGCCTATACATACGCTTTAGAAAAGAGGTAAAGGTAGAGGGATGTCCATGAAGAACAGTAATCTCAGGCAGATAATAAAGTTTGTATCCTTGGCGATTAAGCTTGGCGTCCAACTCTAGGTCCTCTCCCCCATAACCATGCTCCTCTTGAAAGCCACCTACCTCATTAATGGCCCACCGAAAATAAGCCGAATTCACTGGAGGATTATGTATTACCTCCTGCTCGACTCCATATGTGGCCAGGTTCCGCGCTTTAAAGGAAACGAGGGGAGACCTCATGGTTTTGGCTATGGCCATCTCCATAAAGGAGGGATCTTCCAACAGAGGGGCGTTCCCACCCCCTACCCCCACCGCCTGACTTTCCCTTTCATTCAGCCTCAAAAGGCCTTCTGTCAGGCAGTCGATCCAATTCTGTGGCACCAAGCAGTCGCTATCGGTGAAGCAAACGATGTCACCATCGGCGTTGGCCACGCCTAGATTCCTGTTTATACGAGGAGGCTTTGTCTCCACGATAAAGACTTTGTCAGCGTACTTCCTGGCTATTTCTACGCTGCCATCGCTGCTGCCAGCATCAACCACAATGATTTCATAGGCATATTGGGTGTCATTGCTCTTTATGGAAGCTAGGCATTTCTCCAAAGTGCTCGCACTATTAAAGGTGGGAACTACTACGGAAACTTTCAAATGAACCCCCTAGCCTCAACGCCAGATTCTCTTTTTAGTTATATGTAAAAGGTCCGTAAAGCCGACCTTCCAACCACTGGACTGTTTGGTGCTACCAATACGGTTTCGATATTGAATAGGCACCTCCCGCCAGCGACACTTGTTAAAATAGCAGACTTCTAGTTTGATTTCATGGGAAAAAGGCCATGAATTGGAAGCAGTTCTCGCTTTCCCCAAGACCTCTTTTCGGAAAACCCACATGCCCGATTCAGGATCTCTCATCTTCAGCCCAAAGAGCGACCTGGTAGCCAAGGACAAAATGGCATTCCCCACCCAGTTGCGGAATGACATAGCGTCTTCCTCCATGAAGGCAAAGCGATTGGTCGTCAAGAAATCTAGACCTTCATCCTCCAAGATAGCTACGAGCCTGGGAATTTCCTCCACTGGATAAGTGGCGTCCGCATCGGCAGTGCAGAGAATGCCGCCCATGGCCTGGCTGAAACCAGTTTTAAGGGCCCAGCCATAGCCTCGCCTAGGTTCGTAAACTACATCCGCGCCAGCTTGTCTAGCCACCTCCGCGGTGCCATCCTCCGACCCATTATCAACTACCAATATCTGAACCTGGTAACCGTTTTTCTCCAGCTCTCCCCGCTGTATAGCTTGGATGGTCGCGCCTAATCCCGCTTCCTCATTCAAAGCGGGCACAACAATGCTAACCGTTTTCATATTCCACCGTTTCATAAGAGGCCATTTGTTCAGCCTTGTCCACTACCCATTGGGCCGCCTCCAAGAGGCTGGAGGCCACATGATCGGCTACGTGGGGATGGCTATTATTACCAACTCCTGGGCCAGTGGTTGCTAAGATCGTTTGGCAGCCCAGCCTCTGGCCGGCCTCGACGTCCATATCGCTATCCCCTATTACATAGGAGGCGGACAGATTTAGGCCCAGCTCCTGGGCAGCTTGGCGGAAGAGGGCAGTCCCCGGCTTTCTGCAACCGCAACCCTGGTCAGGGTGATGAGGACAATGATAAATGGCATCCACCCACGCACCATGTTGAGCAAGCTCGGTTTGCATCTTGTGATGCATCTCAGCCAGGATTGCCTCGGTAAAATAGCCTCTGGCTATCCCGGACTGGTTGGTGACAACCACCACTCGAAAGCCTCTTTCATTAAACAACCGTATGGCTTGGGGTACCGTTGGCAGAAGCTCAAAGTCCTCTACCCTACGGCAATAGGGAACGTCCCTGGCGATGGTGCCGTCCCTATCCAGAAATACCGCTCCTTTGGCGAACTTCAACCTTCCTGTCTCCACATCCCGGTTAGCCTGACGATAAGTCTCAGGGGTGCCAATATCAATAAGGTAATCCTTATGATCCAAGGCGTAGCCATAGATAGGCAAGCCCATCTCTATTAACCGGGGGAACACATCATAGGCAAAATCGCAGAAGCCCTGGCCTGGTATGTGGCCGAGGACTTCTCTTTCTAAGATGTAAATGCCCCCATTGGCCAATTTTCCCAGCTGATTCTTTTCTGACGGCTTCTCCACAAATTGGCTAATCCTACCTACCTGATCCATCTGGACTATACCCACCCCCTCACCGAGGCCTGCCACTAACACCAATGTGGCCGCCGAACGCTTTTCGCGATGAAAGCGGATCATAGCTGACAGGTCAAATTCAGTAAAGACATCTCCATAGACGATGACAAAGGTGCCATCGAAGAATCTATCTATTCTTTTTACCCCACCGGCGGTGCCAAGAAGAACCTCCTCCGGCGAGTAAGATATCCTCAACCCCCAGCGGGAGCCATCCTGGAGGAGTTCCCTTATTTTCTCCCCGTGGCGGCCAAGGTTTATAGCCAACTGAGAAATGCCATAGCTCTTGAGCCAGTTCAGAGTATGGAGAATCATAGGAATACCCCCTATGGGCAGAAGCACTTTTGGAGCATTCAAGGTAAGGGGCCAGAGCCTAGTCCCTTCCCCCGCCGCTAAGACCATAGCCTTTTTAACGTCGCTAGCTATAGCCATTGGGTCGCTCCCGCATCCAACGCCAAGAGCTCTCAACGATATCTTCCAACTCGGCATGTTCGGGCGTCCAGCCCAATTCTTCTTTGGCCAAACTGGAATCGGCCACCAGAACCGCCGGATCTCCAGAGCGCCGAGGGGAGGTTTGGCAGGGGATGTCGCGACTCGTAACCCTCCTGGCGGCTTGAACTACCTCGAGTACCGAGTAGCCCTCTCCGTTCCCCAGATTGTATGCTTTGCCTCCCAAGGTCTCCAGTTTTCCCAAGGCCAGGACATGCGCCCTGGCGATATCCACCACATGGATGTAGTCCCGGATACAACTCCCATCTCTGGTGGGGTAGTCGGTGCCGAAGATAGCCACGGGTCTATTTATGTCCAGGGCCGCCTTGAGGACGTTGGGGATGAGATGAGTTTCCGGGCGATGGTCCTCGCCTAAGTTCTGGCTGGCACCAGCCGCATTGAAATAGCGGAGAGAAATGTGTTTGACACCGTAGGCTCTCCCGTACCATTCCAAGACGCGTTCGAACATAAGCTTGGACTCTCCATAGGAATTGATAGGGGCTTTGGGATGGCCCTCCGAGATAGGCACGCTTTCGGGTTCCCCATATATTGCAGCGCTAGAAGAGAAAATAAATTCATAGACTCGGTGTCGGAGCATGGCATCTAATAGATTGATGCCGCCTAGGACATTAGTATGGAAATATCTTTTAGGATCGGTTACGGAAAACTCCACTACTGTCTCTGCTGCGAAGTGCATCACAGCGCTAATGCTATAGCTCTGAAAAACTTCGTCTATGGACGCAGCATCACATGTATCAGCGGCAACGAACTGAGCCCTAGGAAGCACCGCCTGTCTATGGCCCTGACAGAGATTGTCCAAAATCACAACTTCGTAGTCCCGTTTAAGCAGTTCTTCAGCTACAATGCTACCTATATAGCCAGCGCCGCCGGTGACGAGTATGCTCATCCTAGGTCCGGCGTCAGGGGTATATTTCTCAAGCAAGTAGCGATGAGGTGGCACAGAAGGAGATGTAAGTCCTCAATTTGCTCCATACAGTCGCAGGAGGCCAGGACACAAATGTCCACATAGTTTTTTAGCTGGCCGCCATCGTAGCCGGTAAAACCAATGGTGGTGGCTCCCAATGCCCTTGCCTTATCAACAGCGTTAAGCACGTTACGAGAGTTGCCGCTGCCGCTTATAGCAACCAATACATCTCCGGCTTTTACCCAAGGGCCCATGCGCCGGATGAAGATCTCATCAAAGGACACATCGTTAGCCCAGGCAGTGAGCAAGGAAACATTGTCGCACAAAGCCTCGGCCCTAATGGGAGGCTTGCCAAGGGCCATAGCTCCTTTGCTCAGGTCTGAAGCAAAGTGGATAGCAGTAGCCGCCGAACCGCCATTGCCGCAGGTAAACACCTGTTGACCTTGCCAGCGAGCTTCTTCCAGGCGCCAAATAACCTGTTCCACAGCCTCAACGGGCACGCTCTGTAGAACCCGCCGAACCTGGGCCAAGTAGGTGGTTATTGCCCCAAACACATAGTCGCTCTCCTCCCTCTGGGAAGGGATTACTTCTGGCATCCACAAAGGAAACACGCTTTGAGGCTTCTGCGGCTTAGTGTAAAACCTTTTCATGAATATCTCCGGTAGTTGAAGATTACTTTACTGCCATCGCCCTCAAAACCGAAAGGTAGTTCTCGCAATCCCTTCAGCGCCCGGCGCACATCCTCTTTCCTTTCCAACAGGCAGCAAACCAAAAAGAATCCTCCTCCACCTGCCCCCGTAACCTTGCCGCCCAGGGCACCAGCCTTTCGGGCTTGTTGATACATTTCTTCAATGGCAGGGTTGCTTATGCCGCTGGCAAGTTCCTTCTTAAGCTCCCAATTGCGATGGAGGAGATAACCAAGCTCTTCCACCGCGCCCTCCGCCAGTGCTCGCTTTCCCTCATAGGCAAGCCTTGCCATCTCTTTAAGGGCCTCAATGTTGCTGCCGATGTTGGCTCTCTGCTCAAACAATATACTATCGGCACTCCTAGTCACGCCGGTGTAAAAAAGTAGCAATGATTCGCCTAGTAATCTCTTTTTCTTGGGTTCTAGCTCAACATTCTGAATTTCGATGCCATCATTATGGAACTTGAAAAGGCGCATATTTCCGTAGGCGGCAATATACTGGTCTTGCCTGCCTATTGGTTTACGCAGTAGCTCCACCTCTATACGGCAGGCTTCTTGGGCCAGGGCCTCTGCGGTCTTAAACTCACCCTGATAAGCATACAAAGCGTTAAGGAGTCCCACAGTAATGCTGCTAGAGGAGCCTAGCCCCGTTCCCTCTGATGGGATATCTGCCAAGGTGGTGATCTCCACCCCTTTCTCAACTCCCGTTAGCCTCATGGCTTCTCTAACCAAGTCATGTTTTAGTCCATCTACGACCTTTACCACTTCTCTCTTTGAATAGTTTACGCATATCAGCTCGTCGAACCTTTCCTTGACGATCACATAAACGTACTTATCTATAGCGGAACTTAAAACCGCCCCGCCGTGATTCACATAGAAATCCTCAAAGTCCGTGCCTCCACCCAACAAGCTAACCCGTAATGGCGTCTGAACTACAATCACTTTGCCCTTCCCCAGCCCTGGATTATTAGCCTAGCTATCATCCCGCTCACCCCTACTGCTCAAAGCCGATAACAGATTTACCGCCCAACGGGAGGGGAAGCGAAGGGGTACATGCAAGAACAGCCGAAGCACCGGTGACGCCTTGACCAACTGCTCCATAAGGCGGGATGGAAAATCAATGTCGCCAAACAAGGAGATTCTCTTTTGGAAGAACGGTGCGCTGAAAAGGCCCAGGAGTTCGTCGATCTCCTCATCCTTCAAGCTAAGGAAGGCCCTCCTTAAATCGATCCCCCTTTCTAGTTCAGCCCCCAAGTCGGCTTTCCAAGCTATTTCGTATCGGGAAAGAAAGGATTCGGAGAGATCTTCCTTCTCCAGAGCCTCCACCGCCACCCCAGCACAATGTCTAGCGGACACCAAGCCCGTGTAAATCCCCCCACCGGAGGTGGGCTTCACTTGGCGAGCGGCGTCCCCCACTAGGAGCACATTGTCGCCATAAGTTTTCACTGGAGAATAAATGGGGATGGCTTTGGCCCAAAGACGGTCAATCTTAATCCCTTTAAACTGGTTGGGGAAGGCGGCCACCATATTGTTGAACAATTGCCTAGGGGCAGCGAGAGAGTGGTTGCCGTCCCCTGTTCCAATCCTCACCCGCCCATCCCCTAGGGGTATGATCCAGCCAAACCAGCCGGGAGCTACCGAGCTACCCACCAAAACTCGGGCAGTGTTTAGCTCGCCGCCATCGAGCCATCCTTCAGCAGCCATGGCCCTAACTACGCCATCGGAGTTGCCCACCCCCAACCACCGCGCCACCATGGAGCCGACACCATCAGCTCCAATCAACATTCTGGTGGTTACACTACTGGCCCTTCCGTTGCCGTTGATGGACAGCTTCAGCCCTTTGCCCTCCCGCTCGATGTTAACCAGCAGGCTATCCAAAAGGAGCTTAGCTCCAGCTCCCTGAGCCTGCTCAGCCAACTTCATATCCAGGGCCGCCCGGTCAATGGCCAGGGCGTACACTTTATCCCCACCCGCGTATAGCTGCCTACCCGATGCCGAATGGACCAAGACTCCTTTGATTTCGTTAAGAACTAGGCCGTCAGAGATCCTGGCCTCTTGTAGAGTTCTAGGAGAAACTAACCCGGAGCAAAATAAGGGCTGACCCACGGATGGACGCTTTTCAATGAGGAGAACTTCAAAGCCAGCCCGGGCAATATCCCTGGCAGTAGTTGAACCTGCCGGACCGGCCCCGGCTACGACGACATCGTAGTCCACTGCCAGCGATTTTAACACCTTTTCAATAAATTGCAAATGCTTTTAACCTTCTACGGAACATTAATAGCTTCCTAACTGACCCCAACCTCGGACATCATAAAGGCATAATGAGCTTATTGAAATAGCCAATATTGGCTGCCCCTAAATGGGGAGATAAGAAACCTTGACAAGGAACTGAGGGTGTGCTAGATTCAGCGGTGAGATGTCACAGTCCGTGCGAAGGTGTGGATAAGAAGGAGGACTGATTAAAATGGTTTCAACTGTAACCACTACCGTTGTCACCGTAATTAGTACGGTATCCAGCATATCTGTGGTGGCCTCTCTAGGACTAGCGGCGGTGCTAACCCTGATCGCCTCTTTGGTGACCAAGGAACTAGCTAGCGCTGGCGGTGGTGTTAGGTTAAGATTGCTAAGCCGCAATCTTAACGTTTCGGTCTTTCCTTTGTTCTTCGTTTTCTTATTTATCGTTATCCTAAGAGCGCTAGCAGTTCTAGCCTAAAACGCAAGCAGAGTCACAACAAGCATCATGGCATAAGGCCACCTTTCGGTGGCCTTATTTATTTAGGGGAGAGCGGTGCCCAGAGGTACTAGCAGGCGTTGACCACTGACAAGAGTCCTATCCTGCAAGCTATTCAATTCTACTATCATCTCCACGGTAGTGCCGTAATAGCTGGCGATTCCAGTCAGGGTATCCCCAGTCGCCACTACGTGAAGGGTCATGGGTTGGCTAGGCACATTTAGCTGTCGATAAGCGAGGATCGTATTCTTGTCCTCCAGCTTGTTCAACATAAGCAATACATCAATTGTGGTACCCAAGCGCCTGGCGATGGAAAAAAGAGTATCGCCAGGCGCAACAGTATAGCTCATCACCCAAGTAGTTGGCGAAGGCTTTGGACTGGCAGTCGGAGTTGTCGTAGGAAGAGGTGTCGGAGACGCCAAGCCAATCGGCCCAACTTTTATATAGCTAACTATTATCCACCCCACCAGGCCCCCATCATCCCTGACCTGCCACCAAAAAAGTCCATCTTTTTGCGCCTCTTCTCCCATCACCCAAAGGGCAGCACCCTCTGGCAGAACCCGCAAAATGGCAGAGGTAAGACCGGGAGTCTCCCGAAAATTCAAGCCCGCGTCCCCAGTGCCGCTCACAGTCGCCAATACCAGGTCTTTAGGCCGAGCAAAGATCGGGGTAGAGGTCGCCGTAGGAACCCAGGCTGTCGTTGGCATGGGAGTTAAAATGCTGGCAGGTTTGGAATGTGCCCCAGAAACAATGCCCGGAGCCTTGGAGAAAAAGGATATGTCAGGCAATCTTATCTCACCTAGAGGCAGAACAGAGATTCCCCATAAGGGAATGAACAAAAAGAGACTGGAATTTAGCAAGCCGTGGGCGAGGGTCGTCCCCAGAATGGAGCCAGTTAGCCTCACAATCCAGGCAAAAAAGAGGCCAACGGCGAATACGAAAGCTAGCTCTACTACGCTGTAATAGCCCATGTGAAGAAGGCCGAAAAGCGCCGACACGTAAATTAGACCCCAACCCTGCATCCGCTCCAGGGCAGCCTTTTGCAACACCCCCCGAAAGACCAACTCCTCGGTAAAACCGGTGCCCACTATTATGATAATAGTTGGCAGCCAAAGGGCGCTGAAGCTGAAGGTATCGGCTAAGGGCTCAGGCTTCAAAATGAGGTACTCCACCGCCCCCAGAGGCAGCCCTATCAGCCCCACCACTACCTGTAAGGGCAGCCCACGCAGGGTAAGGCCCACATCCCGTCGAGAATAACCCACAAGCCGAACGCAGATGAAGGTGGCTATCAACAGGGGCACAGCGATTATGGCATACCAGTAGAGGATGAGTATGCTCCCCAGTGGCATAGAAAGGCTGAGAATACGAATCAAAGGAGCCAAGGAAAGACCCAGGTATAACTTGTGGACGGGAGGATCGCTGACGAGGGAAGCATGGGCCACTAAAGTCAGCAGAAGAAGGGCATGAAAAACGACCCCAGCCAGCGGACTGGCTAAGGTGGTAACCGCCTCCGCACCACCGATGGCGATAAGATAGAGAAGGAGTACTCTCACAACCCTCCTTTGACATCCACCCAAAGGTACAAGGATCGATAGGCCTCGCTGACCCCCTCTTTATACAGCAGAAACTCCGCTAGCTGTGCCCGCCCCGCCTTGATAGCCTGAAAGCCGATTTCCCCCTCCCACCTCTGCCCATCATCCAAATTTATATGGCCTATGTCCTTCGTCTTTTCCCCATTGATAGTTATCTCTATACGGTAAACCACAGGCTCCCCTTCCTCATTCACTATACCTAGCTCCACTTTGGCCTCATCTCCTAAAGTGATCTCCTGAGGATAGCCCTCTGCTTTCCCATCAAGGCCCAACATATAGAACTCGGTGAACCTCTCGCCGGCCTTAGGCTTAGCAATGACATAGGTCAGACTTCCCAACGTCCCCAAAATGGCCAGAGCCAGGATGATGGCCAGCATCCTTCTCCAGACGCTTTGATACCTCCAGCTCAGGAGCAGGCTAAAGGGAGTCAACTGCCGCCCAGGCTCACGGCGAATAACGGGGAGCGATCTCCAGCGCCGAAGGAAGACAATAACCACCATCGCCAAGATGATGAAGACCCCCAACAACGAAACAAAAAATAGCCCTACGCCCCCAGGGGTGGAATTAGGTACTAGCCCAATTAAAGATACCCAAGCGAGACTCAGGCTACGGCTTAAAGCTAAACCAAAGACTGTCCTAATTATCAAGCTATTTTCTCTGCCAATTCAACTCGTCCTTTTTTCATGAAGCAAACAACCTTTTGTCGCCTGACTAGGTTAAACAGAAAATGAGCCAAAATAGTCGCCCCCACTAGCTCGGGGATATAATCATGTGGGTTATTGAACAGGCTATGAATCAAGTGCCCCAGCCAGTTGGTGATGTCGCCCCTGGGAAAGACCCAGCCGTAGAGGGGCCAGAGAATGGTTCTAGGACTGGACCACATCTCATCAAAAATAAGATGCATGATCGAGCCATAGGCCAGAACCAGCCCCCACGTTTTGTTCACTTTCCAAAATAAATAAACTCCTACCGCCAGCAAAACGAAAATGAAAATAAGGGTATGACCGAATATCCTACCGTTGCTGAACATATTGGCGAAGATAATCATACCCAAAGGTTTATCAATGATATCAGGCAGAAGGGAACCCAGAAGCACCATCCGATAGTCAATTGGCCCTAACCTTAGGACTTTAAAGATTTCTACGATGCCAAGGGTAATCCCTGTATGGCCAAAGAAGAGCATAACACCTTCCCATAATTCTATTGGCTATACTGAGCAAGATTCTATCATTTGTCCACGCCCGTGGCAAACGCAAAACCAGGACAACCAACGCTGGTGCAGGCAGCTGTGCGAGGCCTGAAGGTAGCCTTAGCTAATGGTTGCTGGCGTTTGACGTATACTACAAGCCCATACACACGTTTGAGGTATTTTGGACTAAGCTATTGACAGACGTCATGTAGCGATATATGC
>JACQTR010000180.1 GCA_016210705.1 Chloroflexota bacterium
GCCCAGCAGTTCTTGAGGATTTGGACGGAGAGGCAGTAACCGTTTAGAGCGCATTAGAGCAATAGGGGCGGCTACCATCAAACTTTGATGGGCCGCCCCTATTGACTTTGAGCCAAGGTAGTTGTAACTTCGCGTACATAGAGTAGAATAGCGTATAAAACTTAACTATGTAAGGTAAGGAGGAGGTCTTTATGCGTGCTCTAGTGTTGGGTGGAAGCAATTTTGTGGGGGCTAACTTGGTTCGGCAGTTGGTGGCCGGGGGACACAATGTGACGGCGTTCAACCGTGGTCAGACTCAGGCGCAGTACCCGCCTGAGGTGCAGCGACTCTACGGCGACCGTAAGAATCACGCTCAGGTGCGGGAGGTGTTGGGTGGTAAGGATTATGACGTGGTGTACGATATCTCAGGCTTAACGGCGGATGATACCGCCATTATGGTAGAGTTATTCTCCGGGCGAGTGGGCCATTACATTTATACCAGCAGCGCCGGGGTCTACGAGCGACGTTATTATGCCCCCGTCACTGAGGATTTTCCCTACAACGAGATAGAGTACGCGGACTATGCCCGTGGTAAAGCTGCTACTGAGCGTCTGCTTTTTCAAGCTCATCGTGAACGAGGGTTTCCAGCTAGCATGGTGCGACCTTGGATGGTCTTTGGCCCAAGGCAACCTTCGGCGGCTCGCGAGCAGATCTTTTTTCTGCGCGTAGAGCGAAACCGACCGGTTTTCCTTCCCTTTAACGGCTATGTTCACCTTCAATACGGCCATGTGGCCGATCTGGCTGGGCTATTTATCAAAATGACTGGAAATCCCCGTTGCTTTGGGGAAGCCTATAACGCCGCTGGCCCCGATGTGATAACTATGAACCGATACCTACAGATCATAGGTCGCTTGGCAGGAAAAGAGGTAGATCTGGTGTACTTGGATTATTTGGCGGCGCAGGAAGCGGTGACCGCTAAGCGAGACCTATGGCCAATGCCCTGGCACTCTAGCAAAATGGCCAGCATACAAAAGGCCAAAGATCACTTTGGGTTCTGGCCTAAGTACAACTCCGACCAATGTACCGAGGATACCTATCGTTGGTTTAAGGCTCAGGGTTTGGACAAAATGGAGTACGATTTCAGTTTTGAAGATCAGCTCCTGGCTCGGTATGGCAATGATCCGCGATATCGGGTGCGTATTAGTCCCGATGGTGACTTACCGCAGACGCTGATGAGGGGCTGATACTGCTCTTCGGCTGTTGCTTATTGCCTGCCATAGATTTCGGCGTTTGAACCGGAGCTTCTTTGGGAGGGAGAGTACACGTATCAGCCACTAGAACTAGCTCGTTTCGCCCTCTCCGAGTTTGAGCGCGGTCTAGCCGGCCTTACGGATGATGATGCTCGGGTACGGATAACTAAAGCCGATGGCACCTCTATGAATGCCATATCCTGGATCATTGGGCACATCGCCCGCCATTGGCTGGTTGTCGCAGCCTGGGTGAACGGGGAACAGTTGCCTACAAATCTGTTTCCCTTTGTCTCTGTCGGGTCCGATCCTACCCCGATTTCTCTGAGTGAAGCCCTCAATTTGCTTAAGGAAGCCAAGGTCGCTAATGACTGGATTATAAGGGCGGACGATGAACTTTTGGCTCATACCCAGGGGGCCATCGACCACGATGAAAACGTGGGAACGGCCCTGATGCGGGCTGTTTTACATACCTGGTTTCATACTGGCGAGATTAACGCCATCCGTCAGATGCTTGGGCACTCGGCGATAAACTTTGTCGGCAAGCTGGTGGGAAACCTGGAGTGGCATGTGTCAGGTTAGAGGCACATGTGTTAGCCGGTTGACCTTGGGTCTTCTGTGTGTCCCAAGCTGATCCTTTGAGCTATTCCGAACCCACTATTTGCCTTTCAAACACCGTATCATTTTTCGGCGGAATCGGCGGGAGGCTTGACTCCTAATTGTTCCAGGTAATCCGGGTCGTATCCCACATAGCCAAGTTTAGCTAATTCTTCCACGGGCGTTTGAGGCAATCTTGGCCGCCCCCGAACGGTTCTCCCCAGTAGTTCATCCAAAGGAGGAACCGTTGTCACCCCTTCTCGATCCAATTCATCCATTTCCGCTTGAGGCATCCCTAGAATTTCTTTAAAAACGAAAGTGTTATGCTCTCCTAGATCGGGGGGGTCAGTCCGAATGGATCCTGGCGTGTTGGATAGTTTGAATGGCATACCGGGATAAGGGCGAGGACTTACATCGTGGAACTCTTTTACCTCCCAAAAGCCTCTCTCCCTAAGTTGTGTATCCAAGTAAAACTCTTTGTGATCGAGCATTGCTCCCGCCGGTACTCCAGCCTTTTGTAGTGTGTGCATTAACTCAACGTGGTTGTGCTGGGTCGTCCAGGCCTCGATGAGAGGATTTAACTCATCCTGATGTTGCCAACGGCTCAAAGAGTTAGAGAATCTTGCCTCCTGAGCCCAGGCGGGGTTGCCCATAGCCTGGCACAGGGACCGCCACTCATCATCGTTGGATACGGCGATGGTGACCCAGTTATCCTCGCCCTGGCAGCGGAAGGCGCCATGGGGGGCCATAGACGTGTGGCGGTTGCCCATGCGCGTTTGAACCCGCTGGTTCATAGTATAATCCATGATAGCTTCACCAATGAGGTGCGATATGCCGTCCCTTCCTGAGAAGTCTATATGCTGCCCTTTGCCAGTACGAGATCTATACTCCAAAGCTATAAGGACGGCGATGGCGGCAAAGATGCCTGAGGTGGGGTCACCATAAGGGATGCCGGAGTATAGCGGCTCTTCCCCTGGATAGCCCGTGAGGCTGGCCAGCCCTGCCATGGAGTCCATAGTCCAACCGGCGGATACGTAATCCTTATAGGGCCCTTCGAGGCCGAAGCCCGATATAGAAACCAGGATGATGTCTGGCTTTATCTCTTTCAGTACAGGATAGTCAATCCCTAACTGGGGCAGCACCCGACGGGTAAAATTCTCCACCACTACGTCGCTTACCTTCACCAACTGTTTGAAGACCTCCACCCCTTTGGGCTTGCTCAGGTCTAGGGTAATGCCCAATTTATTGCGGTTCATGGTGTTGAAATATCCACCACGAGTTAGCCCCACTTTTCGGTCAGCGCTAGCTCCTAGACGATTTGTTTCCGGACGGCTTCCTGACTCTATTTTAATAACTTGGGCCCCCATGTCCGCCATAAGCCTGGTGCATTGAGGGCCAGCCCATATTCTGGTGTGATCCAATATCCTTATATCTTCTAATGGCAGCCTCATTGCTCTAGCACCTCCTTGCCCTTTTTATATGACATCCATTTGACGTAATCTTACCAACTCTCGGCGGCTGTATCCTAGCTGGCCGCAGTAGATTTCTTCATTGTGTTGCCCTAAAAGGGGCGCGGGGCACTCTGCTTGCCATGGGGATTCTGGCAACATGAAAGGAGGCCCAGGGTAGGTAACTGGGCCTGTAGCGGGATGGTCAATTTCTACGAAGAACTCTCGTAATTGAAGTTGGGGGTCCTTCAATAAACCGTCAATGGTACGTACTGGGCCCCAGGCCATGCGTAACTCTTGAGCTAGGGGCACAATTTCATCAGCAGTATAGTCCTTCAGGAACTCTTTAATCATGGCATCCATTTCATCGCCATAGGTTAGAAGGCCTATAGGAGTGTCAAATCTTGGGTCTTCGGCAATTTGATTATTGCCAGTGAGGAGGGCCATTTCGTCTCTGGTCGCAAAAAGCATGCCGACATATACATGACCATCTTTACACGGAAGGTTTGTGGTGGGGTGAGACAAACCATACCCATTATACCTACGTTTATGTATCAGCCCCATGTAGGGGTAATAGTAACCTGTCATTCCGAACATGGAGGCCACGCATTCTAAGATTGAAACGTCCACATGTTGCCCCACTCCCATCACACGACTGCCGTGTAAAGCTGTTAGAGTACCTACTGCGGCATTAAGCCCAGTCTGGTACTGGGCCTGGGAGCCACCGCTCTTTAACGGCTCTCTTTTTGGATCGCCAATAAGGCTCATCATGCTCCCCATGGCGTAGGCCACAATATCGGCAGATTTATAGTCTCGGTAAGGCCCGGTTTGGCCAAAGTTAGAAATAGAGGTCATCACCAGCTTGGGGTTTATCTCTGCCAGAACCTCGTAACTGAGGCCCCAAGAGGGCATTACTCTGGGGCTGAAGTTCTCCACCACTACGTCGGCCTTCTTGACCAGCTTTTTGAAAATGGCCCTCCCGGCCTCGGTCTTGAGATTGAGGGTGATCCCCTCCTTGTTGGTGTTCAGATAGAGGAATAAGCCACTTTTCTCTGGGTGGGGTATCTCGCCAAGGAAGGGGCCCGCTTTTCTAGCGGGGTCTCCCTCACCGGGCCTTTCAATCTTGATGACCTCGGCACCAAAGTCGGCTAAGAATTTGGTGCTGTAAGGGCCGGCGATGCGGTGCGTCAGGTCTATAACTACTGCGCCAGACAGAGCTTGCTCGCTCATTTGTGGGCCTCCTACATCCCGCTAATCCTGATTTCCCCTTCGGTTTCAATGCTTATATTCTATTTTTACGCTATCCCCCTTTCGCACCAAATCGCACTAACTATTAGTAC
>JACQTR010000189.1 GCA_016210705.1 Chloroflexota bacterium
CGGAGACGCCTCCAGGTGCTGGAGGAGAAATACAACTAACTGATGGGTTACGCCGGCTGTTGGACAAGCAGGTAATATATGGCTGCCAGTTTGAGGGACGGCGTTATGACGCGGGCACACCTTTGGGCCTCCTTACAGCCGCTGTGGAACTAGCCTTGCGCCGACCAGACATAGGGGCTGAGTTTAGACACTATCTGCGACATTTAAACCTAACCGGGGCAACCCCCATCCCCTAACATCAATTGCCGCTATTGCCCTATATATATCAACTGCCCAGGGTAAGCCAGACCCGTAATACCATAGATATAAATCTTGGGATTCAGAGTTTTCCCCTCCGTCAGGGTTGTAGCTCTAATTGTACCCAAGTAATCTCGGCTTTGAGCCAAGCGACGCATCACCCCCACCCGTCGCGGCCCACCTTCCTCCTGAATGGTCTGTTCCACCACCGAAAGAAGGCCATTGGTAGCATTGTAGGCCAGGGCAGCCAAAGGGTCTGGCTCAGATCCCGTAAGGGAACGGTAACGGGCGCGGAAGGCAGAGGCCGTGGGCCATTGGCTAAGGTCAGGGGCCAGAGATATATAGTAGGTCCCCTCGGCAACGGCACCAACAATCTTGACAAAATCGGGCCCATAGGAGGCAGAACTAGATAGAAAGGCCGCTGACAAAGAGGCGCCAGCCGCAGCCCAAAAATCAGCGGCACCAACCTGGGAACCAGAGTAGATGATCAGGTCGGGAGAGATCTGCCTCAGCTCGGCCACAACTCCAAGGTAGCTAGTTACATCAGCGGCCAAAAGTTTTTGCCCAACCACTTTTACCCCTGTATTTTCCAAAGCCAATTCCAAGCCCGTAACCAAATAAGAGCTAGGGTCTTGGCTCACAATGGCCACCCTTTGAAACCTCCCCTTAATGAATTGAGCTAGCTGCCGCGCGATGTCGGTATCGGAGGCCACTAGACGAAGGAAACCAGGATAAGCCGTTAAGCCATCGCTGGTGGCTCCGAGCGTCATCGCCGCTAGCCCACCCTGGTGATACACCTCGGCAGCAGCCAAGGCCGAGGGATTGGTCAGATGACCTACTACCCCCACCACTTGGGGATCGATGACCATCTTTTGGGCTTGCAAAGCCGCCATAGCCCCCTCATTACGATCATCGTAGGCCACCAGCTCCACTGGGTAACCAGCCACACCCCCCACTTCATTCCACTCTTGGATGGCCAATTTTGCCCCGTAGAGAGCATTGTAGCCCTCAGCTCGGGATCGACCGCTGAAAGGAACCACGAGGCCTATTTTTATTGTGTGCGGCGTCTTCACTAGGAGAGAACAACTGTATACAACAAAAAAGCTTGAGACAGCCAATACCAGTGCTACTAGCATTGAGAAAAACCTAAAAGGAGAAGCCATCGCTAATGAAACTCACAATACACAAAGAAGAGGGCCTTCACCTAATGAGGAGAAGGCCTACTAGTACTAGCCAAGGCCCTAAATTTAGGGTGGAGGTATTACCCGATGACAAGCTGCCCAGTGCTCCGGCTCAGCCTCGTCAAAGACAGGTATCACATCCCGACACCATTTATCCATAACCACAGGACATCTGGTGTGGAAGACACATCCTCGAGGAGGATTCAGAGGACTCGGCACATCGTCAGTGAGGATGATCCGCTCCCGCTTCGCTTCTACCTCGGGATCAGGTATAGGTACCGCAGAAAGTAGGGACTTGGTATAAGGATGGAGAGGATTTTCATAAAGGTCGTGACGGGAGGCAACTTCCATGATCTTGCCCAGATACATCACCGCGATTCGATCGCTGATATGGCGAACAACAGATAGGTCGTGAGCGATAAAAAGGTAGGTGAGATTAAATTGGGCCTGTAGCTCCTCCAACAGATTGATGATCTGAGCCTGGATGGATACGTCGAGGGCCGATATAGGTTCGTCACAAACAATTAGCGAGGGCTTCATTGCCAAGGCTCTGGCCACCCCGATGCGCTGACGCTGCCCCCCACTGAACTCGTGAGGATAGCGACTGGCCATGTAGGGATTAAGGCCCACCGTGGAAAATAGGTCACCCACCGCCTCTTTGTACTGTTTGCCCCGGGCCAACCCGTGAATCTTCAGGGGCTCGCCCACAATACCACCCGCCGTCATGCGTGGGTTAAGGGAGCCATAAGGGTCCTGAAAGATGATCTGCATCTTGGGGCGCATCCGCCTGAGGGACTCCCCCTTCAATTTACACAGGTCTACCCCTTCAAAAAAGATCTGGCCACCGGTAGGATGATACAATTGAAGGATGCAGCGGCCGATGGTGGTCTTACCACAGCCGCTCTCCCCCACTAAACCCAGGGTTTCCCCTCGCTTAATATGAAAGGAAACCCCATCTACCGCCTTGATGTCGGCGACCCTCCGCTGCAGGATCCCTGCGGTGA
>JACQTR010000177.1 GCA_016210705.1 Chloroflexota bacterium
AAAGAAGCTGAAGCTGAGGGCGAGCAGGAGAGCAGTTATCCTTCCCGACAAGTAGAGGCCTAAAGCTAATCGGGTTTTTATCTTTTGCTTCATGATTGTTCAAACTAGTGTATAAATCCTCTCTGCCCTAAAAGTCAAGGGGAATCGTCTGGGCAACATTGACAATTACCTTATACGGGTATAGTCTATATTCAGTTTAGAAGCTCGTTATTAGGGCGAAAGATGGGTGAGAGTTATGGCAAGAGCGCCTAGTGGTGTAAAACAATATCCTTACAGCGCGAAAAAAGAGAAACTTCTGGCTCGGCTGAGGAAGATCGAGGGGCAGGCCAGAGGGATTCAACGTATGATCGAGGAGGACCGATATTGCGTGGATATCGCCGAGCAGTTAACGGCGCTAACCGCCGCCGCCGATGAGGTGGCTTTACTCGTTTTGAAGGACCATATCGAGGGCTGCGTCACCGATGCCATAAAAGAACAGCGGGGAGAGCCGGCCATAAAGGAGCTTATGGAGGTCATTCGTAAGGCAATTAGAAGATAAGTTTGTGTCCTGATAAAGAGAGGAGACGACAAAGATGAAAGTGGAGTTTTTCAGCGCTGAGTGCAGGTTGTGCGAAAGAACGTTAGATATCCTCAGAGACAATTTCCCTCACCTCGAGGTGGATGTCCATCGAGCATCAGAGTGTACGGATGGGAGCTGTTGTGCCTTGGCGGAGCAATACGGGGTTCGAGCAGTCCCCTCTCTAGTGATAGGCGGAGAGGTGGCCCTGGTTGGTCTTCCCAGCCCAGTTGAAATCAAGGCATTAGCCAGAGTCTTACAGCAGTAGGGCCTCGGATATTACAGCGCTTTACCCAACGACCTGAGAAAAGGGTGGATGGGAAACAAGAAGCCTATCTTTGTCGGGGTTTCTAGTGGGGGAGCCTTACTCCTCCTGTATTTCGGTATCCTCACCCTTTCTAACTCCTGGCAACACGCTGTTGATACTTTTCTAAGCTTGTGGCCGTGGTTTTTAGCCTTAGTCTCTAGTTTATCCCTTCAAATGGCTCTTTACTGGCACCTTAGAGCCGAGCTAAAAAGGAGAAGTGCGGCTGGGGCCACGGCAGCAGTGGCCACCGGCGGCGGTATTTCTACGGGATCCATGATAGCTTGCTGTGCCCATCATCTGGCAGATGTCTTGCCATTCATAGGGCTATCGGCTCTGGCCTCCTTTCTGATCCAGTATCAACGTTCTTTCCTTAGCTTGGCTTTGATCTCTAACTTAGTGGCTATTGCTGTCATATTAGAATTCTATCAAAAGCATGGATTGTTTCTAACCAAAAATAGGTTTCTCAGCAAGATGGGAGGTTATAACATGAGCTTGGTTCGGAACGGGGCTATCATTTTGGCTCTTATTATTTTGCCCCTAAGTTTTTTGGCCAATTCTTGTGGCTCTAAGGCCAGTTCGAGTCCTCAAGGTGTTAATCTCCCTGCCAAGACCGATGATCAAAAAGGGGTTACTGTGGTGGTGGCACCGCTCCAATTCAAAAGAGGAGAGACGATAAGATTAAAGGTTTCCTTAGATACACACTCCGGCTCTTTGGATTTTGATCTGACTGGGCTTTCCGTTCTAGAGGACGATATAGGAAACACATACCTTCCTTTGGCTTGGGAGGGGTCTGGTTCAGGTGGTCACCATCGCTCCGGCACTTTATCTTTTCCTCCACTTAAAGCCGGTGCCAGCCAAATGAGGTTGACTCTAAAGAACATCTCTGACGTACCGGAGAGGATCTTCCAGTGGTCTTTGTTCTAGTGATGTGGCTTGACACCAAGCAAATTATTTTTGTATAATACCTTATAGGGGTATAGGGTAATGGAAAGATACAAGGCGACCATTCCTAGAAGTGGTAAGCTGATGAGGCAGATGGCTCAGGGTCTAGCCTTATTCTTTGGTCTCTCTTACATCATCCTGTTTGTGGATGTTTTGCTAGAGCATCGCGTCGGTTTAGCACCGACGGGTTCAGCCAAGTTGGTTCCAGTTGTTTTCTCGCTCTTTGCGGCCGGAACAGCCGTGATGGCAGGGCTGTGGCCCAAGAGACAGACCCTCAATGCTTTTACTCTTATAATGGCCCTTTCGATACTGGTTGGTCTAGCGGGCGCTTATTTCCATCTGCGGAGCAGTTTGGCGAATCTCACTGTTAACACTCTTTATGTGTTTCCGCCTAAGCTAGCCCCCTTGGCCTTTAGCGGGATAGGGATCATGGGTTTATTAGTTACGTTCGGCTTCCTCAAGCCAACATTGGAAAAAGATACGGTAGTTTTGGACCCGATATGTGGCAGACGAATATCCAAAGTTGTGGCGGTGGCCGTGGTACGCACCGATGGAGCTGTATATGGCCTCTGTTGTCCCCTTTGTGAACAAGAATTTCGGAAGAGAGCTGCATAAGAAAAGTGTCAGGCAGTGAAATATGTTTCAGGCCTATGACCGGGTCTGCCTCGAAACTGAGGGTTAAATAAAAACAAAAGGGAGGGAATCAATGGCTAAGGATCCAGTATGTGGCATGGACGTGGATGAGAAGACCGCCCCAGCCAAGTCGGAGTATATGGGCAAGACCTACTATTTTTGTTCCCCAGGTTGTAAGCGTGCCTTCGATCAAAACCCCGACCGGTATCTTCAGGGCACCGGCCCCAGCGGCGGCCATCGGATGTAGGCCAGCTTTAGCCGAGTGCCAGCGCTAACCGTTTGACTCCATACCCCCTATATTAGCATCAATGCAACCCTTAGTTGCAGCGACTGCGGCCTGGCCCATATAATGGCCTCGGCGGCAATGAGTAGGCACTTCGTCAACATCGGGCAAGTTTGCCGGCCATGGCGAGAGGAGTACAAATGAATGCTTCCCTCCATTCGCTCGCCTGGCAGACCTATTCCCAAAGATATAGGAAAGAGCACAGTGTGACTTCAAGCGACACGAGATGCTGTGGCTGCAAGTGTGGAGGACGCTCGGCGTTGACCGAACAGCAACCGTCACGTTTTCTGCTGAACGAAGGGATGCTCATGTGATCCGCCGAGTTCTATTCATTTGTACCGAAAACCGGGCTAGAAGCCAGATGGCTGAAGGCCTCCTCCGCTATCTGTCAGGTGGGCGATTCGAGGTATTCAGTGCTGGCACTGAACCCGGGCAGCTTTCGCCGCTGAGCATACAGGTGATGCGGGAGATCGGAATCGACATCTCAGGGCAGTGGTCCAAAGGCGTGGAGGAATTCGCCGGGCAGGAGTTCGATTTCGTAGTCACCGTTTGCGATTCGGCGCGTCAGGCGTGCCCCTATTTCCCGGGAAATGGGAGGCGACTACACTGGGAAGTGGCGGACCCAGCGGAGGCCGAGACGGCCGGCGGCGATGCCCTCGCTGCTTTTCGGACTGCGAGAGATGATCTGCGAGGCCGGATCGAGCAGTTCCTGAAGAATGAGGCATCCGACAGTCCCAGCCGAGCCTTGATGGGGTTGCCCTGGCGTAAGCGGCCGCGGCTTTTCTGGAGCCTTTTCCGCGACAAGCGAGTCCCCATGGCTGCCAAGCTAATACTGCCGGCCATGGGCCTTTATCTCTTGATGCCGGTGGACCTGATTCCGGACTTCATCCCTGTCGTTGGTTATCTGGATGACCTGCTGATAGTGATCGCCGGGTTATGGCTCTTCCTGCAGTTTTGTCCACGCCCCGTATTCGATGAACACATCGAAAGCCTCCGCTCATAAAGGTCGGATGTAGTGCAGTTTTAGCCAAACGCTTGTTTGGGGAAAGGGAATACTCTCCCCAAACTTCATAATGGGAAACATAGGGGGAGAGACGGTGCCGCGTGTACGAAGTTAGGT
>JACQTR010000178.1 GCA_016210705.1 Chloroflexota bacterium
CGTGCAGCCAACCCTGGATGGTAAGCTGGGAGTGGCATGACGCAAGAAGGAACATACCGACCTCGAGTGGCAGACCATCGAGCTGTGACGGTGGACGACTTGATAGAAGCGATTACGCGAAAACTCAGCGTCAACCGCCCAGTCTTGGAGCGGTCTTTGCAGTTCGGGCGGCTGAGCTGGCGCCTCCAGAAGAACGGCGAACTCGAGGTAGATCTGGAGCCCAAACTGTAGAGCGAATAGCAAAGATAATCTTACGCTTGGAGCGGCGCAGAGGCTCCCCACGGACCTGGGAAGGGTCCGGCATCATGGCCTATGGAGAAGGGGATGTCTCGAGCCCGATTGGCAGGAGCCGATGAAGAGGCATGGCGGTATGAACAGAGGTTCCAACCTTCACGAAGCCTTCCGCCAACAATCGAGACTCTCTGCCGCGAGTGGGGCGAGGTAGTGCGAGCCATCTTGACTAGGAGGGCGAAAGAGTACAAAAGTGAGCAGATCAAAGCTTAAGGCAGCGGGTTACATTCGAGTATCCGATGAGTCTCAAGTGGAAGGGCTTTCGCTGGACGCCCAGCGTCGCGAAATCATCCGCAACTGCGAAAGACAGGGCTACGAACTGTCCCGAATTTACGCTGACGAAGGGGTCAGCGCCTATACAGACCGAGTTGAAGCACGACCCCAGTTTACCCAGTTACTCGAAGATGCAGAACGCGGTATATATGACGTGGTAATCGTGCATACCATAGACCGGTGGGCCCGGCCGGATTTCTGTGCAGTCGCAGACGCTCGAGCGTCTTGGAAAAGCCAACGAGGGTTTTTCAGCATCACCGAGAACATCGACTACACAACGCCTTTTGGGAAACTGGTACTCACTTATATAGGGGCTCTAGTGAGTTCTTCAGCGCCCAGTTGGGGGTGCATGTGAGCAAGGCACAACGTCAGAGAGCAGAGTTGGGTCTTCATGTGGGACCCGTTCCTTTTGGGTACGCTCACGAGGACGCTCGGCAGGCTCTCGAGGTCGTAGCCTCCGAAGCTGAGGCGGTGAGAGAGGCATTCGAGAGGAGAACACGAGGAGAATCGTACGGCTCCATAGCGGCCTGGTTCAACGAAAGGGGGTTCCAGACCCGCACGGGTCGTATGTTCACCGCATACTCCGTCCGGGATATGCTTACCACCAGACTTTACACGGGCATCATAACTTATAAAGCGGGACAGTACCCTGGAAAACACGAAGCCATTGTGCCCAAGGAATTATACGAGCAGGTGCAATTGCTAAGGGCCAAACACTGCAGAAAGAACACCCGGGGAGGGATCACTGGAGCGCTCCAGGGGCTCTTGTCCTGCGGCCACTGTGAAAATGCTATCCACTCCGAGCGCAACTATCATGGAGATCCCAGATACAGAGAGCGTCACGGCTGGCCATATGCCACCAATGGCCGCACGGTGATTGCCCGCAATATAGATTCGCAGATAGGCGAGGTCATGGCTGGAATAGAGCTGGCCTCCGAATGGCGAGACAGAATTCTGCAGCTAGCAACAAATGGTGGCTTTGGCATGGACATAGCTGCTCTTAAGAAGCAGCGTCAAAGAATCGCTCGTGCCTACGGGGATGGTGCGTATACAGATGAGGAGTACGAGCGGCGTCTCGCTGAGATTGACGCGAACATCCAGTTGGCCATTCCTGTAATGCTGCCCTCCGTCGAGGAAGCCGCCGAACTGATTAACAACCTTCCTCGGCTGTGGCAAGAGGCGCTGCCAGACGAGCGAAGGAGGCTGGTTGGGCCTCTTATCGACCGTGTGTATCTGGACCTGAAGTCGAAGCGGATAAGTGGGATCAGGCCAAGGCCTGGATTTGGGGAACTGCTGGTCAATGCAGTTCGGCGGACAACCCGTTCCACATGCGTGCTGCTGAGCCAGGAAGAGACTGCCCAGCTCCAAAATGTAGGTATGGTGGAGACGGGGGAGAATTGAACTCCCCGTCCAGAAGTGGACTCTGGGAAGTAGCTACAAGCTTAGTCGGCTCTTGGCTCTCGCCTCGGATACCTCTGCCGACCGAGTTACCCAAGGCCAGTCGATTTCTCTTGGGCGACCCCTATCGACATCGGGGCCGCTGCACCCCGGCTTTTCGACGCCCAATCCCCACCCGTCGGGGCGGGGTGAGGTTAGACGACGCTACCTAATTAGGCAGCGTATGCGTACTGACTTTCGCCAGCTACTTTTTTGCCACCAGTTTTACGAGGCCGATGGCACCTCGGCTTGCACCTCCAAGACGTCCGTCCCCTGTCGAGCCCTTTCGTCCCCATGCTCTAGACGAGGTACGGAACCTAATGGCGCGCTCTACCTCGCGCTGGGCGTCTCGCCGAGCCAAGGCCTGGCGCTTATCGTAGAGCTTTTTACCTCTAACCAAGCCCAACTCTACCTTGGCCCGTCCCTCTTTAAGGTACACCTTGAGCGGAACCAAAGTCAAGCCTCTCTCGGCAGCCTGGGCGGTAAGGCGATTTATTTGGTCGCGATGAAGAAGGAGTTTGCGCCGTCGCCTGGGGTCATGAGTGAAGTGGCTGGCTGCGGCGTAGGGCGCGATATGGGAATTGAAAAGCCAAAGTTCTCCCCCCTCCCTCTGGGCATAGGCCTCCCCGATATTAATCCCGCCCTCTCGTATGGACTTGATCTCGGAGCCCGTGAGGACGATGCCCGCTTCCAGGCTCTCCAAGACATGATAGTCGTGGTATGCCTTACGGTTAAGGGTAATAACTTTATTATTTTGGCCCTTGTCCGCCATTTCATCCTAGCTTCCGGTTTTGATATAGGCCACAGCCCTATCCATCTGGGGATCAGCACCCTTCTGGGTATCCTCCTCCGTCAGGTCTACCACAATGTTAGGCCGAACCCCCATATTCTCGATCTGGTTGCCCTTGGGACTGAGCCAGCGGGCGATACTAACGTAAAGGGCGCCGCCATCGCTCAAGGGGCGAAGATGATTCACCGTCCCCTTGCCATAGGTAGTAGTGCCAATGATGGGGGCACGCCCTGCATCCTGAAAAGCCGCCGCTACTACCTCGCTGCCGCTAGCGCTATTTTTGTTGACCAACACCACCAGGGCGATATCGGTAGCCAAGCCCCCTGAACGCACCGGCCACGACCTGCGGTTTCCGTCCCTATCCACTTCGTAAAGGACAACCCCGCTTTTTAAAAATTGGCTGGCTACTTCCACCGTTACCGAAAGTATGCCTCCAGGATTGTTACGTAGGTCCAGAACTATCCCCTTAGCTTTCGCCTTCTGAACATCCTTTAGGACAGGAACCAACTCATCATTGGTGCTTTCTGAGAAGTGCGTGATGCGGATTTGGGCGATGTCATCAGGGAGCATGGTCAAGTATACGCTGCGCAGCTTGATCTCATCCCGCACAATCTTTATCTCTACCGCTTGTTGCTCCCCCTGATGGAGGACCGAGAGGGTAACCATGGTGCCCCGAGGGCCGCGAATCTTACTTATCGCCTCACCCAAGGTCATCTGAGAGGTGGACTCGCCGTCCACAGCTAATATCGTATCGCCAGGCCTAATGCCCGCCTTCTCCGCTGGCGAGCCAGCGATAGGCGCTATTATGGTAATCTGGTTATTCCTCATGCCCACTTCGGCGCCGATACCCTCAAAAGAGCCTTTAAAGTCCGTTTGCTCCAACCCATAGTGAGTGGGGTCGATGTAAGTGGTATTAGGATCGCCCAAGACCTCCAGCATCCCCTTGATAGCCCCTTGCCCCAGCTCAGCGGGGTCCAGGGCCTCCTTATCTACATAATCCTCGTTGAGGACAGTCCATATCTCCGGAAGAAGATTAAAAGAAGGCTCTCCTTCGGTTGGAGTGGCAATAGCCTTGGGCGCTCCTTTTGCTGGCGTCTCCCGAGCAATACCATAGCCGACGCCAAAAGCAAGTCCCACGATGACGACGGCCAATAAACTCAAGCCCAATATCTTAATCGCTCTTAGCATAACCTTTTCTCCTCAGCCGTAACTAGAAGTTATTGTAGCATGTTTGGCCAAAGGCCAGCAATTTTAACAATCTAGAGGCAGCAGGCTAAGCCCGTTCCCGTTCGGCTGAGCGCTCAGGCCAAAGTCTTCGACAGGCTCTGGCAACGCCTTATCCAGTACCTTAAGTACCTTCGTTCAGCAGCCTCGCACTCAATTCTTGACCCCCAGCTCCATGTAGCCTATAATAGCGGCACAAAGAGCGGTTCTGGAGAAGCAGCCGCCCTTTATTTTGAAGGCCCATGACCGAGGAATTAGAAAGATTCAAAGCCCAGGCCCTCTCTGAGCTGGAGGCCATAGCCGAAACTGGAGAGCTGGAGGCCTGGCGCATCCGCCATTTGGGTCGAAAGAGCCCCCTCACCGGTATTCTAAGGGGATTAGCGACTTTGCCTCTAGAAGAGAGGCGCCGCCTTGGTGCCGCTGCCAACGAGCTCAAGGTGTTTTTGGAGGAGAGCCTAGCTCAAAAGCGTCAAGCCCTCCGTGAGGCAGAGACAGCTCGTTTATTGGCGGCGGCGGCCCTCGATGTTACCCTTCCCGGTCGCCCCTGGCCTCAAGGTGGACTCCATATAACCACCCAGATCCAGAGGGAGGTCTGCGACATCTTTGTGGCCATGGGCTTTCAGGTGGCGGAGGGCCCCGAGGTGGAGTGGGATTATTATAACTTCGAGGCATTGAACATCCCCAAGGATCACCCGGCTCGAGACATGTGGGCCACCCTGTGGATCGACTACGAGAGAGATGGGGAAAGGCCCATGTTGCTCCGCACCCACACCTCGCCGGTACAGATTCGGGTCATGGAGCAGACGAGGCCACCGGTGCGGGTGGTGGTTCCCGGCAAGGTCTATCGCTATGAGGCCACCGATGCCACCCACGAGTGGATGTTCTATCAGATAGAGGGGCTGGCGGTGGACGCGAACATAACCATGGCCGACCTCAAGGGCACTCTCTTCCAGTTTGCCCGCCGCCTCTTCGGGCCGGAGCGCCGGGTGCGCTTCCGCTGCGACTATTTCCCCTTTGTGGAGCCAGGGGTGGATATGTCCATTGATTGCTTTGTCTGCGGGGGAAAGGGGTGCCGCCTGTGCAGCGAGAGCGGCTGGATCGAGATTTTGGGGGCAGGGATGGTTCATCCCAACATTTTGCGCCGGGTGGGTTACGACCCTGAGGTCTATTCCGGCTTTGCCTTTGGGATGGGCCTGGAGCGCATCGCCATGCTCCGCCACGGCATTGATGACATCCGCCTCTTCTACGCCAATGA
Source organism: Chloroflexota bacterium (assembly GCA_016210705.1). Classification (GTDB taxonomy): domain Bacteria; phylum Chloroflexota; class Dehalococcoidia; order JACQTR01; family JACQTR01; genus JACQTR01. Next base: position 5,271 of record JACQTR010000178.1, read on the forward strand.
TTTGAGGTTTTTGAGGCAGTTTTAAGATGCGTTGCAAGAACCCGTACATGGCTTCCTTGTCATTCTGAGCGCAGCGAAGAATCTCGCCTTCTAAAGGCAACGGGACAATGCCTGACGAATTAAATACAGCTGCATTAGCTTTTCTAAAGGCCGAGGCAAAAGAGCTTGAGAATGTATTGCCAAAGGTGAATCCTCTCATGCGGTTCGTTTCTGATCGGCTAAGGCCGTCATCTCTTGCCGACACGACTGAAAAACAACAACTCGAACAGCTTCTTGCTGGAAAAGGCATTCGTTCAGAACTACTTGAATGGGGGTACATGCGTCCCTTGCGGCAGAAATGGCTTAACTTAGCGGATCCTTTTTCGTTTAATGAGCAAGAAGTTGAGCCCATGCTAAATGAGTTTGTCAAAGCTGTGCTAGAAAAGAAGGTTCTAGTCAAGTGGCGGGACTGGTTATCCATCCGTTTGAAAACGGAAAAATTTATGTTTGAAGAAGCCATGGTTATTCGTCCCTCAATGAGCAATGAACAGACTACATGGCTTTCTGAATTGTTCGAAGTAAGCGGGGCGGTATTGGATTTCCAGGTTGAATGTACGGTCGATTATGATGGCGCCCTCAATGAGGAAAAGTTCACTAAGTTGCGACGCTTGGCTTTAAGCGCATTAGTGCTCGCATATCCTGGCCACCTTTATGTTAATCCGCTGCAATCTGAGGTTGTGTACGGCACATCTATTACATCTTCGCTACGTATTCCAATTTCCTCTCGTTCATTAGAAGTAATGAGTCGGGGAGAAAAACCTTATATCCTAAATGCGTCGCTGGTCAACCGCTTGCGAGAGTTATGGTACAAACTTGCTGAAATCATGTGGTCGCCTGAGCACGATTTTAGGTTGCCAGCTCAGCGATTGATCGATGGCGTAGCTAGAAAACGTGATGACGATGCTATCGTTGATTATGCTATCGGTTTGGAAGCACTGCTACTACATGAGATCAACGATGAACTCCGCTACAGGTTTGCTCTCCGAGGAGCGACCGTCTTAGTTTGGGATGGAGACAGAAGAGAACACTTTGATAAACTGCGGCATTTTTATGATGTTAGGAGCGCTATTGTCCATGGTAGCTACAAGGTCAAAGGACGAAAGCAGAAGCTCACCCAAATGGAGCTTGCGGATGCCCGTTCCACAGGTGAGCAAGCGCTTCGAAATATTTGGTGGTGGTTCTTCGATCAAGGGACGTCTAAACTAGAAGATGTAACGCATAAAATTGATGACCGAATCTTGGAGGGCCCAGTTAGGAGCGTATGAAAGTCTCCCTTAAATGGCTTAAAGAATATGTCAATGTACGCCTGCCCGTAAAGGAGCTGGCCCATCGCTTGAACATGTCGGGGACGGAGGTGGGCAGCATCGAGACCATCGGCGGCCAGTGGCAGAACATCTTGGTGGGCCGGGTGGAGACGGTGGAGCCTCACCCCAACGCCGACCGCCTAAAGCTGGCCACTGTTGACCTGGCCGAAGAACGGGCCACCGTGGTTTGCGGAGCGCCTAATATCGCAGCCGGTCAAAAAATCGCTTTCGCCAAAGTGGGGGCCCGCCTCATCGATGGCCACAGCGGCCAGATGGTGGAGCTGAAGCCAGCCACCATCCGCGGCGTGGTATCGGCAGGTATGGTGTGTTCGGAGAAGGAACTAGGAATTTCTGAGAAGCACGAGGGCATCATGGTGCTGCCTCCGGAAGCGCCCGTGGGCACACCCTTGGCCGAGTACCTGGGCGATACCATCTTCGACCTGGATATAACCCCCAACCGGCCCGACTGCCTTTCCATGCTGGGAGTGGCCCGAGAGGTGGCCGCCATCACCTATGAAGAGGCCTGTTTGCCGGCCATGCGCTACTCGTCGCGGGGCGATCCTATAGAAGAGCAGGTATCGGTGGAGATCGCCGACCCCGACCTCTGCCCCCGCTACTGCGCCAGCCTGGTCAGTGGGGTCAAGGTAGCCCCCTCTCCCCCCTGGATGCAGGAACGCCTGGTGGCCGCCGGCATGAGGCCCATCAACAAC
>JACQTR010000185.1 GCA_016210705.1 Chloroflexota bacterium
GGGGATATTAGGTAAGCGTTTATTAAAGCTCGAGGTTAAAAGTGTGCCTTCCCACGGGGGAGGTAGCTAGTTGATAATGCGCCGCTTGGGGTGAGCGAAGAGGCAAGCCGTAGGCGGCGCATTATGTTTTTGCTTTCAGGATGGCCCGTAGCAGCCTTAAAAGCAGGGTATTTCGAAAAAGCTTGAGCCCAGGTAATAATGATCATGGTTTGCCTGGAACGGGTAGCACACCGAGGTTAATTGGATAAGCTACTGTGAGGGATGTCCTGTAGGGCTCTACGCAGTTGGGCCAGGTGTTCCGCCTCGTGGTCGGCTATGCGGCGGAAACGTGACCACAAGGTTGAGCGGATTGCACCCGATGCCGGTACTTCGCGCATCAGCTCTTCGTCGGAAATGGTGTCAAGGAGTCGCCACGTTGCTTCCCGGCCTGTATTTAGCTCTTCCAGCAGCTCTTTAACGCTGTATTCTCGGCGTCTCTCCACGTGGCTAGCGTTCCAGCGGTTCAGATCGAAGTTGGGAGCGCGAGCCGGTTCTCCCCGTAGGGTACGCTGAATAGCTCCCAATATGCTTGGCTCAGATGCTGTCAAATGGGCCAGCAGATCCTTGGTGCTCCAACCGGGATTCTCGGTAGGTTTTTGCCAATCCTCCTGGTTGAAATTCTGAATTAGTTGTATAAGTTCCTGGCGCGTCGCCGTTAAATAGGTTGCGATCTTTGATTTGGTATCGCTCATTATCCATCCTTGCGTTCAAGCGTCCCAAAACCACTTCTACCATATTGCTGGCAGGAGATGTGTTGGTTTAGGGAATCCAAATGATGATGATCACTCCCATAAGCACCATGGTTACTCCCATAGACAACTTGGTCAACCAATATGTTGAGTGTTGCCAGCGTTGCAAGGTCTTTAGGATGGGAGGACGAGTGGAGACCGAAAAAATAAACACCAAAGGGAGAATGAACATAATATTATAAACAAAAAGATAGCCTAAACCTTTCCAAAAGGTTTCCTTTAGAGTAAGCAGTGCCACTGTGGCCAAATAAATGCCTCCGGAACAGGGAAACTCACAAAGTCCTACCAAAACCCCTAATACTAAAGCTGAGCCCAGGGTCACCCTACCGTCCCAGCCGCGGGGCACACGACAACGGCTCAACAATGGCGAAATATAAGGTACCCAGAGACGGGGCCAAAAGTATTCTTTAATATTAAAGGCTCCCACTATCATCACCAAAATCGCGGCTACCCAGGCGAAAAAGTCGTGTATACCGAAGAGGTGAAAAGCTCGTAGGATCCCTAATCCAATCAAAAAGTAGGCCAAAAACATAGAGGCGATATAGACAACCCCGAAACCGAGGATCTGCCTTTTTAAGGCTTGGATGGTGACGAGTAGGCTGACATATAGAATTAAAACCCCTATGGCGCAAGGGTTAATGGAATCGATCAGCCCATTGGTTAAAACTAAGTACAGCATACTAGTCGACTTCGGCGGTGAAATGGACCTCAACTCGAGATTGAGAAGGGTCGTTGCTGGAAAAGGCTACTACTCTCTCCACCTTGCCTTTGACCGGCATGAGCTTTGGCTCATAGAAGACCTTCAGGATGCCCTTTTCACCGCTTTTTATTGTTCCAGTCCACAGGGCGTTTTGATGCATGGAAAAACGCGGGCTTTTAACAGTGCCGATTTCGAGGTAAGCATAGGTGCAGTCGCAGGAGGTGCCCAAGTTAGAGATTTGTAGGTCATTTTTCCCATTGTTAGTTAGGATCACGTCCCTATTTTTGACCTCGTCCATAGAGGTCTTACCGAAATCAAAATGCGTCTCGGATACCGCCAATTGGGGCGCATTGATGTCGCCTGCAGCGTAAGTTGTTGGCCCTTCTTTAGCGGTTTTAGTGGTATAAGCAATATAAACAGCCCCGGCCAGGATGAGCGCCAGGACAACAAGCATGATACCTGTTGAGGACCTCATCCAATTGAAGATTGATGTGGAACTCGGGGGCTCCCGCCGGCCTCTCGAAGCTGGTGTTCCCCTAAGGGCACGCTTATTCTTGGACATTGTCAAAAACCTCCGATAAATTACACTAATCTTACAATAATAGTGACACTATGCACAAGCGTAGCAATGCGAATGAAACTGAGCTTTATTTGTTCCGTTTTTCCCACAAGCGATGGACGGAGTGCCTGATAACCTCGTAGTGAAAACCTCGACGTCGCAAGTACTCGGCCAATTGGCGTTGGAAGGTGGGGTAATCTACTTTGCCCAGTGTACGGGCTTTCCGTTGTCCGGCTTGATAAGCACCAACCTCATCGTCCAGCTCTTGGGCCACATCGCTAGCAATTTGTGTGTCCACTCCCTTCTGTCTCAGCTCCATTTCCAACAACCGCCGGCTGCGGGGATTAAAGGACGTTCTATTCTCCTTCCAGAATTGGGCGAAGGCGGCATCGTCCACCAGCCCTATTCTTTCGAGGTGGCAAAGGGTTTGTTCGATCGTCTCTTCGTTCCAAGGACCGCGGCGCAGCCGTTGGTGTATTTCCCTTTGGCTGCGTGGGCGGGGGCTCAAATACCCGAGGGCTGTTTCTAAGGCGCTGTAGAAGTCATCGGTCTTCCTCAGTTCATCGACTTGGGATTCAGTAAGCTCTACGCTTGGCTTTAACCCGGCCTCGGCCACCACCCGAAGGGAGAGGCTGAGGGCAAAGGTTCCGTCTAAAAAGATATTGACCCGTTCCTTTTTGCGTTTTTGGCCCTCAATGGCGGTTATGGTTCTCATTTTAGGCTAAGGTTAAAAAGAGAGACTGTTTGTTACAGCCCATACACAAGCTTAGAGATAACTTGGGGTGTCTTCTATTCTGAACTCCCCGAATCTTCTTCGAAGATAGCGTGGGGGTGACCGTTGTTGACTCTGATTTCGCTCTCGATCTCCTGGGACAGTTCAGGGTGTTGACGGAGGTAATCTTTGACATTTTCTCGCCCTTGGCCCAGGCGCCTTTCTCCGTACGCAAAGAATGCACCACTCTTTTTGATGATACTCATCTCCACGCCAAGGTCGATGAGGTCGCCTTCTTTGCTGATGCCTGAATTAAACATGATGTCGAACTCGGCGGAGCGGAAGGGAGGGGCCATCTTATTCTTGACTACCCTGGCTCTGATGCGACTGCCTATAGCCTGGCTGCCTTGCTTAATTGTGTCCACGCGCCTCAGGTCTATTCTTACCGAGCTGTAGAATTTTAAGGCCCTGCCCCCTGGTGTCACCTCGGGGTTGCCAAAGACTATACCCACCTTCTCTCGCAGTTGGTTTATAAACACCACCGCAGTGTGAGAGCGACTGATGGCGGCGGTGAGCTTGCGTAATGCCTGAGACATGAGCCGAGCCTGAAGCCCCACATGAGAGTCTCCCATCTCACCCTCGATCTCGGCTCGGGGAACTAGAGCGGCCACACTATCGATAACAATGACATCTAAAGCGCCGCTACGTACCAGTGCCTCAGTGATCTCTAAAGCTTGTTCCCCGGTGTCGGGTTGAGATATTAAAAGATTATCCACATTTACCCCGCAGCGGGCGGCATAAGTGGGATCCAGGGCGTGCTCAACATCGATATAGGCCGCCATTCCCCCTGCCCTTTGGGCTTCAGCGATGATGTGCTGGCCAAGGGTGGATTTTCCTGCGGCCTCAGGCCCGAAGATCTCAGTGACGCGGCCGCGAGGTATGCCGCCTATCCCTAAGGCCATGTCTAGGGAGACTGAGCCGGTTGGTACAGCCTCCACCGTCATTTGGGAAGTGGCCTCTCCCAGCCTCATAATGGAGCCGCGGCCAAACTGTTTTTCGATGTTGTTTATGGCTATCTCCAGGGCTTTTTCTTTACCGTCGGTCATATTTCTAGTCCTTTCCTAATGTCTATCCCAGCCCTGGGTGTTAGAATCATAGCATAGAGCGATGAGCAAAACAAGGCGGAGTCGTATTAACGAGTTACCAATAACTGGGCAATTAGCTGGAGGAGGAAGATAGCAATTATAGGGGTAATATCGATTAATCCTATCCGCGGTACGACCCGACGTAGTGGGGCTAAGATAGGCTCAGTGATCTGGTAGAGGAAAACCATAATCGGCCTGGGGGCTCCAGGGAACCATGAAAGTAAGGCCCGAGCCACTATGGCGATGGTTAAAGCCTGAACCAATAGGGACACAAAATTAGAAAAGATGTCCATTATCTCTCTCCTCCTAAGCTTAGGGCCTTTTCGTAGGCAGCAATGACAGCTTGGATGAGGAGGGCCCTAAAGCCTCCTTCCTCTAGGCGGAGGAGACCCTCGGTGGTGGTTCCTCCCGGGGATGTGACCATGTTCCGCAATTGCGCTGGATGCTGGCCTAAGCTCAAGGCAAAGCGAGCCGAGCCTAAGATCATCTGGAGTACGCAAACCTCCGCCATGTCTCTAGGCATGCCAATGTGGACAGCGGCGTCGATAAGGGCCTCTATTAAAAGGAAAATGTAGGCAGGGCCACTGGCACTGACCGCCGTAGCCATATCAATATAGCTCTCCTCAGGTACATAAATCTCCCGTCCTAAAGCTCCTAAAATAGAACGCACGGCGGCTTTATGTTCCTCCTCCACATCCTGGGTGCTTGTCCATACACTCATGCCTTCACCGATTTGAGCTGGAGTATTAGGCATAACCCGTACCAAAAGGTGGTGTCCTAAACTCGCCTCAAGAGTGGCGATGGTAGCCCCAGCGACGATGGATAGGATTACCTGCTGGGGTTGGGCTAATCCCTTTAGTTCGGCCATGACCTGGGGCAAGGTTTGCGGTTTGATAGCTAAAATGATGATGTCGCCATTGGCTAGAGCTTCACGATTATTGCTGGTAGTGAGCACCCCGTATTTTTGGCTCAAAAGGGCGCGTCGTTGGGGGCTTGTGTCGCTGACGGTGATGGCTTCGGCGCTTGTAAGTTGCTGTGTTAACACGCCGGCGATGATGGCCTCGCCCATGACCCCACCGCCAATGATACTCAGGCGCATGCTTTGATTCCTTTCTAGCCTCGGCGCTGGCCGAAGATGGCACGGCCTATTCTTACTATGGTCGCTCCCTCTTCTACCGCCACGGCATAGTCATCGGTCATACCCATAGAAAGCTCTTTCAGACCCATAGCCTCGGCCAGGAGGCGCAATTTGCGGAAGATCGGTCGTACCTCTTCTGGGTCGTGGGCCAATGGGGCGATAGTCATAAGCCCACGTAGCTCTAGATTAGGCAATCTGGCTATTGCCTCTGCTACTTTGAAAGCCTCAGCCGCAGTAGTAATACCTTCCTTGCTAGCTTCGCCAGAGATATTGACCTGCAGCAATATGGGAAGATGTTTCTGAGCGCGATGGCTAATAGTCTCGGCTAGGGGCAGCGAATCCACGCTTTGAATTATATCAAAGATCTGTACGGCTGTCTTTACCTTGTTGCTTTGAAGATGACCAATCATATGCCAGATCGGCCGAGGGTTTAAGAGGGACAGAATAGGAATTTTTTTTAACGCCTCCTGAACCCGGTTCTCGCCAAAATGTTGGATTCCCTCTCGGAAGGCTGTCACCATAGCCGAGGCCGGCACCGTTTTGCTCGCCGCTACTATGGTTATTGCTTCTGGAGAGCGCTGTGCCCTTTCTGCCGCCTCAGCGATACGTCGGCGCACCAGTGCAATGTTCTGAACGATAAGTTCGGAGGTTATCAATTCTGTTGAGTCGCGGCCTTTATTTTTCTATAAATATATGTTGTTATGTGCCCCCCCCTTTTTTCTGCCTAAAGCTCGGGGTCCCTTAGCAAACCTTGGGTTACAGTATAATGATCTTGGGCCATGGTCATCAATGCTGGGGCGATGCGACAATTGCTTAGCCAAATATCTTCAAAGAGAAAGGGCATTAATAGCCGTCACATCCTCAAAGACTGGGGCTAAAAGGTGAGGAAAGGTGCCTTTGTTCTGCTCCCCATCGTTGGAAATAAACCTTTTTTAGGTGTTGAAAACGCGCTTGATAAGAGGCCGTGGTAATACCCTCGGCGGTCATTACTAAAGCGTCCTCTCGATCCGGGTAGTAAGCAGGGCGGATACCGACAGTACCGAAGCCATATTTACGATACAACCCCTGGGCAGTCTCATTGGAGGCTCGTACCTCCAAGGTCGCTATAGTTTCATTACGGGACACCGCCAGCTCGAGGGCAGCTATAAGCAAAAGCTCCCCGATACCCTGTCGACGATAGGAGGAGTGTACGGCAATGGTAGTAATGTGAGCCTCACCCAACAATAACCAAATGCCGACAAAACCCACTACCAGCGTTTCCCTTTCCGGAGTTTGCTGCCGTTGACAGAGAGATAACAATCGATACCACCAAGTGCGGTTCCTGTCGTCAACGGCGATCTTGTTGGGGTTGTTTGTTTGGTTTTTGGGGAAAGCTTCTCTTATCTCAGCCACCAGATAGCGGGATAAGCGATTGTGCTGGAGCTCCCGCTTGAAAGGTGAAGGTGACCATTGGTCGGGGAAAGCCTCTTTTTCAATGGCAACCACTTGGGGAATATCTCCCATCTCCATTGGCCGAACCACATAAGTCATCGTTATACTCGCTTGAGCGTTAGACTATTTTAACATGAAAAGCAACCACCTATCTTTTGTACCCATTTTTCGTTATAGTATATGCACAGGGCACTACCTGCGGACGCCCAGATCGCTGGGAACCGAGGGAGGTCAGGTGCAAGATCAGGAAGAGGACCTGGTGAGGAGGGCCCAAAAGGGTGATAACCAGGCCTTTGCTCAACTTTACGAAGCCTATTTTGTTCGGGTCTATCGTTATGTGGCCATTCGGGTTGGCGATGCCACGGAGGCCGAGGACGTGACGGAAGAGGTATTCCTCAAGGCCTTGTCGGCCATGCCAGCCTTTCGATGGCAGAACCCATCTTGGGCACCTTGGCTGTTCCGGATTGCCCATAATCAGGTGGTAGACCACTTGCGCCAAAAGAGCAAGATTCGGAGCGTATCTCTACCCCAACTGACCCAGGATGATCCCGATCCCGTCTGTTTGGCCGAACTACGAATGACCTACCAGGACGTGACTGCCGCTGCTAAAAGACTTAGTGATGCCCAGCGCCAGGTAATTGCCTTGCGCTTTGCGTCTCAATTATCTTTGGCCGAAACGGCTCGAGCCTTAGGCAAAAGCGAAGGAGCAATAAAGGCCCTTCAGCATAGCGCTTTGGTGGCCTTGCGTCAAATCTTGACTGAGAAAAAAAATGGCTGAAAAATTTGCCCACCTTTTAAATGATTGCTTGGACGGGCTAATCCTCCAAGGGAAAAATGTGGAGGAGTGCCTAGCCACTTACCCGGAGAC
>JACQTR010000016.1 GCA_016210705.1 Chloroflexota bacterium
CTTGTAGCTCAACTGGATAGAGCGCAGCCCTGCGGAGGCTGAGGTCGTGGGTTCGAATCCCGCCAAGCGCGCCATTTCTTAACGTAATCGTTCTCTTCAGAATTATATTGTATTCGTAAGTTGAACGTTGAGAATAATTGAGGAAGGTCAAGTGAAGGAGATCGTTTATAAAGAGTACGCTATTCGGCGCTGCCTGCGGGTGAATACCAACAACTGTCAGGGTAAGGGCTGGTATATCCAAACTTATGAGCAGAACCGGCAACCTCGGGCTGAAGAACATTGCCCACATTTTTTAACCCTCAAACAGGCAAGAGCTTTTATCGACGAACTACGTTTTGCTCAGTTCTTAGAGGTATATCACTACGACCATATGGCGCAAGACTAAAGAGTGCCGCCTATAACACTAGCGATAAACGTAGTTCAGTTTCTTCCGCCTCTGCATACGAGTGATTCCCACACAACAGGCCATTTTTATCTCTTCGTGATAACATTATGTACCTTTTCACGTTATTAAAACAATGGATAAATATAAGGAGTGTACATCTGAATCGAAGGGTTCTGGCCATAGCTCTTGCAGTGATATTAGCCTTGATGTTCTTGGTGGGTTGCGAACGAGATAAAGCCGGTGGGTCCGGAACAACTTCAAAAACTGGAGCCCTATTTTTGGATATAACCCAGCCCGAAGATGAAAGCATCGTGACCAGTGCCAGCGTCCAAGTAAAAGGCAAGACTGTATCCCAGGCTGTGGTTAGTATAAACGGCGAACTGACGGAAGTGGATAACTCAGGTAGGTTCACCACAACAGTGGCCTTGGAGGAGGGCCCCAACCTTATAGATGTAATTGCCACCGACCGAGAAGGAGGTGAAGTTCAGAAATCAATAGTTATTATTTATGCTCCTTGAGGCGACTCAAGGAAAAGCTCACTGAATATTAGGAGGTGGAACAGTGAAAAAGTCAAGAATGATCCTGGTTTTGGGGATAGTGGCCAGTCTGTTACTCGCTAGTGTGGGCACAGTCTATGCCGATCGCCCTACCGACAAACCCAACCCGCCGGGGAAGGGTGGCCTTACCCCAGGCATTAGCCAGGCTGACTCGGCATCCAAGGGCAAGCCCCGCGGTCTATTCGGTGTAGTTTCCGATAAGACGGGAACGGGCTTCAAATTGGACACCCAAAATTTGGGTGAGGTTAACGTGGTGCTGTCCGAAGACACTAAGTGCAAGGTGCCCTTTAATCCCTTCGCCGATTGTGGTGATATTATGAATGGGGATTGGGTGGCCGTCAAAGGTACTTGGGATAACAGCGACTTTATGGCTCAAAGAGTGCTCTTCGTGCCCAAGAAGGGGCTAAGGGCTATGCACAAGCACGTGGTGGGAACGGTGGCCGAAGGTTCCACGGCTGAGGTGATTAAGGTCGACCCTATTAAAGGGGACGCTATCCAGAGTTTCAAGGTCCTAACGGGCACTCCTGGCACCAAGATTCGGCCCGAGGGGACGGTCTATCCAGGTGATTTCCCTGTTGGCACCAAAGTGACAGTGGTCGCCGCTCTGGATCGCAGTACGGGAGACTACATCGCTAAGGCCATCGTCAAGCATGCAGGAGATTAGAATAAAAGTAGGTTAAACAGCTCACCCTCCAAAAGATGGAGCTGCCTTTGTGCAGCTCCATCTTTCTTTTTGGCGCTTTTGCGAGATATACTTTTGCGTAAGGTATTGACATTAACGTAAAGGCCAACTATAATCCCCTTATTCTTTCGATGTATCGTTGTAAAGACACTGGCTAAGGGGGCGGTTTTGGATATAAAAGAAGAGGGCGGTTTATTCCAAAGCGGCGAGTTGGCCCGGAAGGCGGGGGTAAGCCCGCGCACGGTGCGCTATTATGAGGAGTTGGGTCTTCTGCCACCGGCATATCTTACCAACGGCGGCCTTCGCCTGTACACTCCTGCCGAAGTGACCAGGCTTCGTTTTATACGACGTCTTAAGCGGCTGGGGCTGTCTTTGGAGGAGATTAAAGATGCTGTCGGTACACCAGGCAGAGAGCAGAGCCGTCAGGGTCGGGTGGAGCATACCCTTGAGGTGTTGCGGTTAGAACAAGCTCGTTTGGAGAAGCAAGGGGAGGAACTAGAGAGATTGCGCATTGAGGTGGAGCAGGCAATGGCCCAAGTCAGCGTTTGTCATCGCTGCGTCGCCGAGGCTTGTCCGCCAAACTGCCCTTATGTGGCCTCGGTACTATAGCGGCTGCACAATAAGCAAGGAGGAGAGCGATGACCCAAGAGCTAACGCCCGAAGAACGGGAACGGCGGGCCGAGGAAAGACGGCAAAGAATTCGCCAATGGGTTGAAAATTTGCTACAGACTGAGGGTATCCCCTGGGCCCCCATGACTAAAAGCCTGGCCCAGAGTAAGCTAGCTTTGGTTACCGCCTGCGGCTTGTATCTCCCCCCACAACCGCCCTTTGTTGTAGAGAACAACCAGGCCGATTGGTCATATAGGGAGCTTCCCAAAGATGCTCCCTCCGGCGACTTTAAGATCGCCCACACCCATTATGATCACTTCGGTGCCGAGAAAGACATAAATGTCGTCTTTCCCATAGATCGTTTAAAAGAGCTAGCGTTAGAGGGTGTTATTGGGGGACTAAATTCGGTAAACTACTCTTTCTCAGGGTACATACCTGACCCTTCTCAGCTTGTTGCCTCCAGTGCGCCTAAGGTTGCTACTAAGCTTAAAGAGCAGGGGGTGGATGCCGTTCTCCTCACTCCTTGCTGACCGCTATGTCATCGGTCCGTGGGACTGATTCAAAGGGCCATCGAGTCGGCTGGGATGCCCACCGTGGCTATTTTTGTGTCCAAGGATTATGCTCCCATAGCTCCCAGGGTGGTCTATGTGCGCTTCCCTTTCGGACACCCGTTGGGCGAACCTAACCGTGCCGATCGGCAGGGGCGTGTTGTTCTGGATGCTTTGGAGGGACTAAACTCCATCACTGAACCGGGCACTATCATTGATCTGCCTTACCAATGGCGACGCACCTAAAATGCTAGCCTGGTTTGTTCCAAATAATGAGGTTTGGCTATAAACGTGCTGCTCAGTGGCCATCCTACCCCAGAAGTTCGCCCCTAATTCCTGTCTCGTACATTAGGAGAAGCCCAAACCCTATGCTGCTGATTCCGGCAGCCATCTGAACCACATTGTTTATCTTGGGCAGCCGGGCTGAGACGGTGAAAGGCAAACTTATGAATATGGTTATGATTCCCATAGAGGCTACAGAGCCTAGGCCAAACAGTAGGATATATGTCAGCCCCACCCAAGCTGATTTCAGCCCCGTCAGAACTACCAACATTAGCGCAGCGCTGCCTGCCAGACCATGAATAGTCCCAACAATGTAGGACTTTAGGCGAAAAAAGGGCTTTCCAGGGTTTAAAAGCTCGATGGCTGTATGCTCACCGGGGGCGATGCCGGCCATTAGAAAATAGGCGAAATTGCCAGTGGTGAGGCGGCTATGGTGGGTATGTTCTTCAATCTCCCCATGGGAATGAAAGTGATGGTGGGAGCCTCCGTAATGTTCATGGGGATGCAAATGTAGCTGTCGCCGTAGATTCCAGAATATCTGCAGACCCAAAACTATCAGCATCACTCCTACAAAGAACTCAAAGAGCAAGGAAAGTCTTTCTGGCATAGAAATCCTAACCACCAGAATAGCTATGCCCGCCAATAGTAGGGTGGTGGTGTGGCCTAGACCCCAGGACACACCCACCCAGATAGCTCGAAAGGGGCTTCGGTATTCACTGACTATGGTGGATACGGCCACCAGGTGATCGGCATCGAAGGCGTGCCTCACTCCCAATAGCAGGCCCAATAGTAGAGCAGCCCCAGCGGCTGATTCAAACACTTTTATTCCTATCGACAGCTAGAGCAAAGTCCAAAGATGGCCAGGTGGTCTATATCCGCCTGGAAGCGGTATTTTCCCTCTAAACCGCGTTGTAAGTCTTCCATAAAACGATGCTCTAAGGGCATTACTTGGCCACAACGGCGACAGATCAAATGATGATGGGGCTCTTCACCAGTCCATTCGTACTGGCTTCGGGCTTGTCCCAGGTCGGTTTCGGTTATAAGATGGTGTTCTTTTAGAATGTCTAGGGTGCGATATACGGTGGAGATGTCGAGGTAAGGGTAGTCTGCTTTCACCAGTCGAAATACCTCTTCGGCGCTGAGGTGGCCCGGATTATGGCGTAAAGTGGAAAGTACCATTAACCTTTGGGGAGTCAATCGAAGTCCCGCACCGCGCAATTGTTCCGCTAATTTGCTTTCACAACCCATCTTCGGAAAGCCTTTCTGCAATTAATTGCAGATACATTATATTGGCAAGTTGCTAAATAGTCAAGCTAGCCCAAGGGCATCAATTTTAGCGAAAAGGTGGCATTAGATAAGTATGACGCAGAATTCTACAAATAGCGCTCTCGTTTGCCGCTGAGGATCCACTGGATCTCGGTGCTGGATACCCCTAGACGATGTAAAGTATGGCGTACGAATTCCAGGGCTGCTTCAAACTCGGCGTATACGACCTCTGAGGAGCCGGCTTGGCGCAGCCGCTCATACTCTTGGTCGCCATGGGCCCGGGCAATAACATCCAGCCTAGGGTTTTGCTCCAGGGCGTTCCTGACCGCCAATTCGGCCTCTACCGGGTCCGGCAAGGCGACCACCAGCACCCGGGCTTGAGATATGTTGGCATGGGCGAGCACGGAGCTGTTCGAGGCATCACCATAGATGCAAGGGATTCCTTTGGCTCGCAATCGGCGAACGATATGGGGGTCATGTTCGATCACTACATAATGGAAGCCCCTTTGGCTCAAAGAATCCACCAGTTCGTGGCTGGCACGCCCATAGCCGCACACTACCACGTGATGGGAAAAGCTCTTATCCTCTTCTGCCGAGGTAGAGGAGGCTAGCTCTTTTATTAGGAGAGGCCTCGCTTTAGGTATACGGTATAGTAAATTTACCAGGGGCCGGCCTAGATAAATGCCTAGAGGGGTAACCAAAATGGTTAAAACCGCCGAGGCTAATACCATGGAGTACAAGTAGTTCGATATGATCTCTTTATCTAACCCTACCTTGGCTAAGACAAAGGAAAACTCCCCGAACTGCACCAGAACTAAGCTGGCATAGATGGCGGCCCGACCTGGGTAGCCGAAAAATAGAGGAACAAGGGAGGTGATTACAAACTTACCGATGACGATAACAGCCACCACCAAGAGGAGCAGCAGGGCATTGCTCCATAAGAAATTCGGGTTCACTAGCATCCCAACTGAAACAAAAAATAGGGTTGCGAAAATATCCCTAAGGGGCACCACCCTGCCCAAGGCCTGGCGACTGAACTCCGACTCGGAGATGATGAGTCCGGCGATGAAAGCGCCGAAGGCGAAGCTCATGCCCAAAAGATAAGCAATGAGAGCGATCCCTAAAGCTAAAGTGACCACAAATAAGAGAAATAACTCCGGTGACTTTATGGCAGCCACTCTAAAGAGCAATCGAGGGACTACCCTTCTGCCCAAAAGGTAGGTGGCGGCCACGAAAAGCCCAGCTTTGGCGACATCGAGGAGGAGATAGGGGATCCAATTACTCTGAGATTGGGCTACCCTGGGCAGGATGATTATCATTGGCACCACACTGAGGTCTTGAACCAACAGCAGACCAACGGCTATGCGTCCATGTAAAGAATCGATCTCTCCTCGTTCCATCAGGATCTTGGTGGCCACCATGGTGCTGGATAGGGCTATCATGGCTCCAAAATAGGTGGCTTCGAGGAGGCTTATCCCTAGCACTGGACCTAGGGCCACTCCGAGGACCATAGTGAGGAGAATTTGTATGATCCCGCCGAATATGGCTACCCTGCTGACCTGAGCCAACTGAGCTAGGGATAGTTGTATCCCCAGGGTGAACAACAACAAGGCTACTCCCATATCCGCGATGGTCTGTACCCGCTCCGTTTCACCAATCAGACCCAAAGCGTTAGGGCCAATCAGAAGTCCCGCCAGTATATAGCCAAGGATGACCGGCAGACGGAGTCGATGAAACAGTAGCCCGCCGACCAGAGCAAGAGAAACGATGATTATGAAGTCTGCCACAGAAACAAGCTTATCCCAAGAAACGTCCAGCCGACAAATAAAGGTGGGCGACCCGTGAACCTTTGTTTCCTGAGAGCGGATCAAGGATCGTCGAAAGTCCAGTGTCTAAATTTACTATAGATATTGGCAAAAATCAAAAATGAGGGACAGAGGCCAAAATATTGGTTTGATTCTAATGGATGAGCAAGCAGTAAAGGGATTAAGAGCAGGAGCCCGTTTACATTTGCCTAAGCCCTTCGACAGGCTTCAGGCAGGCCCCTAAGTGTCGGATTGGACGGAGAAATTAATCTTGATGATCCTGATGAGACTCTGATAGCTTGCCCTTTTTGGGGCCCCATATCCCCTCGGGATCATAACGTCCCAGATGGACGGTAATAAACTCTTTTATTTGCCCTTCGTCGAATTGGTCAAGTTTCAGCAATCGTGTCCATGAAGTCAACGCAATTTCGGCGTCCATAGTCGGGTAGGGCACCAAGACTACACCCCCTTGTCCTAGATAGGGGCTTACCAAGTCTTTTAACTGTTGGATCAGCTCGTCACAGCCAGGGCAGTTGTACCAAATAATCACCCCGCCGTGCTCCATGTCGTGTACCAGCCTTTCTTTGGGCACTGGAGCATCATATATGCCCCAAGGGACAGTTTCAGGTGCGTGGGGGCCGGAGGTAGGGGGGTTACTATCGTAATCGCTGAAGGTTTCTCCCGGCGCTAGGTGGTTGTTCCCCTGGCTAGGAAAGAACTGACCAGGAAGAGAGGTATCGGCGTTTTCTTCAGGGAGAGGCGAGGCTTTGGTTTGGCTGGATACATCATAGAAGACCAAAAAGGCTATGCCCAGCACGATGATAAGGCCAGCCGCTACCCAGACCCAAGGTAATGGCCTGCGCCTTACCAAGGTTTTCCTGCCTTCACGTCTTTTGCTGGGGCCTCTTTGACTCGGTCTCATAAGGATAATACTGATACGGCTACGTGTTTATAATTATAGCAAAGGCAAGAACGAGTTGGCTAGCTCTGGGTCTGCAAAAATGATCAAGATTGCCATGGTTTTGCACTCTCAATGATGGTATGGAAGCTTTTTCTTTGTCATTGCGAGCACAGCGAAGCAATCTCACGGACTTTTTGTGCAAAGCCTGGCTCTGGATATTTAGTCTTCGTTCCTTACGATGTAAACTGCTATAATAGCTTGTGCTATGAAAGTGAACATCGGCAAGACACAGCTTTCTCTAGTGAGGGGAGATATCACTCGCCAGGAGACCGACGCCATCGTCAATGCTGCCAACCCCAGTCTTATGGGTGGGGGAGGGGTGGATGGAGCCATACAC
>JACQTR010000190.1 GCA_016210705.1 Chloroflexota bacterium
CACATCATCGCCGCTAAGGCAGTAGCCTTCGGTGAGGCCATGAAGCCTGAGTTCGTAACCTACCAGAAGGCCGTCGTCCACAATTGTCAGACCCTGGCCCAAGAACTACAGCATCAAGGGTTTCGTCTAGTTTCTGGTGGCACCGATAACCATCTCCTTCTCCTTGACCTCACCAATACGGGGATTACAGGCAGGGTGGCCGCCACCGCCCTGGACGCTGTGGGCATAACCGCCAATAAAAACGCCATACCCTTTGATACCCGTCCACCCACCGAGACCAGCGGCCTTCGTTTGGGCACTGCCGCCGTTACTTCGAGAGGTTTCGGGCCCGAAGAGATGAAACGCATCGCCCGACTAATTGCCCTTGCCCTGGCCCATCTGGGGAATGAAAGGGTATATCAAGAAGTTCAGAGCGAGGTAGAAGAGATGTGCTATCAATTCCCTGTGCCAGGGTTACCATGATCTTAGGAAGTGATACCTTGCGATCTTACGAGTTGGTCTTAGTAATAAATCCTGATTTGCCGGACGAAAACATACAAGCCACCATTGATAAAGTGACCGGCTTCATCACCGAAAAAGGGGGGGCCGTAACCACAGTTGACCAATGGGGAAAGCGCAAATTGGCCTACCCCATAAAGCATTTCACTCTGGGGCATTATGTTCTTACCCAGTTCAGCTTGGAACCCAAATTGACCACAGAGCTGGAGGGGGGCCTGCAAATCTCCGAGGATGTACTACGCCACTTATTGGTTAAGTTGGAAGACTAGGCTTGGGTATCGATAAGAAGGAGGGGGAGATGGCCGGTTTGAACAAAGTTATAGTTATCGGAAATGTGGGAACCGATCCCGAGATGCGTTATACCCCCACTGGGAACCCTGTCACCTCCTTTCGCCTCGCCGTGAGTCGCAATTACAACAGCCCTGAAGGCGAAAGGCGGCAAGAGACGGAATGGTTCACGGTGGTAGCCTGGAATCGGCTGGCGGAGAACTGCAACCAATTCCTGAACAAGGGGAGCCGAGCCTACGTAGAAGGGCGTTTGCAGATTCGCTCTTGGGAGGGGCCCGACGGACAGCGACGCTTCCGTCCCGAGGTAGTGGCTAACACCGTTCTCTTTTTGGATAGGCGACCTACGGCCGCTCTTCCCGAGGAAATGACAGAGGAAAGTTTGGAGGCTGAAGATCTACCTTTCTAGTGATCCGATGCCTTTCCAGCCCCTGATTTGAGACCATCTTAGGAGTTTAAGGCGAAGCTATGTTCAACAGAGCAAGAAAGAGAAGACCCACCAAAGGTCGGCCTAGATATATCCCTCGGCGCAAAAGCTGTGCTTTTTGCGCCGATAAAATTGACTTTATCGATTACAAAGAGCCCGCCAAACTTAGGCGCTATATCTCGGATCGGGGCAAGATCGAGCCCCGACGCAAGACCGGCACCTGTGCCAAACATCAGCACACTTTGGCAACAGCTATTAAGCGAGCGCGATATCTGGCATTGTTGCCCTTTACGCCGGTTCACATCCGAGAAAGCGGAGGTGTTGGCCTCAGGGGCGACTAAGAATAGGCCCAACCTAAACGCGGGCGCACCACTACGAAAGACCAGGTCTCGTTATTTCTATGGCCAGGAAACTAGTCACCAATCGTTCTCGCCCAACAGCCAGGCAAGCATACCGCCAAAGGCAACGCCAGCGGCGCCGCCAACGGCTTACCTGGCTCCTTGCTTTGTTGGTCATAGCGCTGGTTATGGGAATCCCAGCCTATGCTTATTATCAGGAATTTATTCGCCCTCCCAGAGAACCCTTGCTCCGGGTCAATGACACCCAATTCAATATGGGTTATTATGTCAAACGGCTTCGTCTGATGCAGGGCTCTCAAGGTAGCGGCCAAACCCTGGATCTGGCCACTGTCCCTTTTCTGTTAGTGGAGACCATCGAGGAACAGGAGCTTTTGAGACAAGCGTTGCCCCGGCTTAATATCAAAGTAACCCCTGAGGAGATCTCAGCGGAGGTGAGGGCCCGCATTCAGAGGCCCCCTAACCCCCAGGAGCAGGTATCCCCCGCTCAACTGGATGCTGAGTTCAAGCGTCTCTACGCTCAATTCCTACACAATACTGGTCTCAGCGACCGGGAATACCAAGAGATCGTGGAGGCAGATCTACTTCGTGATAAGCTACGTGAGCGACTAGCCGAACAAGTACCCACCGTGGCCTCCCAGGTTCACGCCAAGAGCATATTAGTGAGAACGGATGAAGAGGCCCAACAAGTCATCAACCGACTCAAAAATGGTGAGGACTTCGGGGCCGTGGCCACCGAAGTTTCCCAGGATCCGGAAGCTAAGGAT
The DNA here is from genome assembly GCA_016210705.1 of Chloroflexota bacterium. GTDB lineage: Bacteria > Chloroflexota > Dehalococcoidia > JACQTR01 > JACQTR01 > JACQTR01. The sequence continues at coordinate 2,334 of JACQTR010000190.1, forward strand.
AATGCAGGCGACCTAGGGTGGATACCTCGCGGCATTATGCCAGAATCCTTTGACGAAAAGGCCTTTAGCCTGGAGCCAGGCACCCAGAGCGAGCCTGTGGCCGCTCCCGAGGGCTCCTACATAATCCAGGTCTTGGAGAAAGCAGAGGTCAGGACCATAGATACAAATGCCAGGGAGAAATTGAAAGATCAGGCAGTAAAGAATTGGATTTTGGAAGAGCGGAAGAATAATGACATCGTACGCTATTTTGATTCCAAGAAATATGACTGGGCTATAGATCAACTAAGAACAAAATGATAATCAAAAAGCCTATAGGAATCGGCCTTATGGGGTTGGGAGTAGTAGGGAGTGGGGTGGCCCGGGTATTAGCTGAAAAGGGGGACACCTTAGGCCACCAAGTAGGATGTCCTCTCTCTCTAAAACGTGTTCTGGTACGCGACGTCTCCAAGAAGCGCTCTATAGAAGTCAGCTCGTCTCTACTCACCACCCAAGCCAGAGAAATCCTAGATGACCCCGAGATCGCCATTGTTATTGAGGTGATGGGAGGGGAAAGGCCTGCCTTGGACTTGATAAAAGAGGCCATAAAGCGGGGAAAACACGTAGTAACCGCCAATAAGGAGGTCATCGCCAAGCACGGGCCCTCTCTATTTGCTCTAGCCCGAAAGCACCGCGTCGAGCTCCTTTATGAGGCTAGTGTGGGTGCCGGCATCCCCCTCATCGCCTCCCTAAGACAAGGCCTTCTAGCCAACGAAATATCTTCAATTTACGCCATCATCAACGGCACCACCAACTACATACTTACCCAAATGGCCAACCATGGCATGGATTTTTCCCTAGCTCTTCATCAGGCCCAAAAGCTAGGCTATGCCGAGGCAGATCCCACCGCCGACGTAGAGGGCATCGATGCTGCCTATAAACTAGCTATATTGGCCACCTTGGCCTTTCATAAAGAAATCCTCCCCAGCGATGTCCACCATGAAGGTATTACTCGGATCACTGCGCGGGACTTTCGTTACGCTCAAGAGTTGGGCTACGCAATAAAGCTCCTAGCCATAGCCAAAAGAGAGATAGACTCCCTTCAAGTGCGGGTACATCCCGCTTTGGTACCCCAGGACCTCCTCTTGGCTAAAGTGGAGGGCGTTTTCAACGCAGTTCAGGTGGAGGGAGATCTCATCGGTCGTCTCCTCCTCTATGGACAAGGGGCTGGGTCTTTGCCCACCACTAGCGCCGTTATCGCTGATGCCATAGACCTAGCCTACAGAATACATCGCAATATCCCTAATCCTCCGCCATCCCTTTTAGCCGAGGGCTGGTCTATCAAACCCATCTCCCAAATCCAAACCCGTTACTATTTGAGGATGGCGGTTACCGATCGACCTGGGGTCCTGGCCCAAATCGCTAAAACCCTGGGAGACCACCTCATCAGCATAGCTTCGGTCATCCAAAAAGAGGTTGACGAGGACGATCAGACCGCTGAGATCGTCATTATGACCCATCAAGCCAACGAGGCGGCTATGCAAGAAGCTTTACGGGAGGCAGCCCGTCTGCCAGTGGTTCATGAGGTTGGTAATTTCATTAGAGTAGAGGGCTGAAATCCAAGGGGGATAAGCCATGGAAGATACTAACCCTCTAGCCAACACCCTTCGTTGGCTAGAGGAGGAACAAAACCAGAATAAGAGCCTGATTGCCAAACTTCAGCAGCAAGTGGAACAACTCCTGGCCCTCACCGGGAATCAGGGGGAGAAATTACGGGTTATGGAAGAGAGCCTGGCCGCAGCCACCAGCCAATTGCCGCGGGTAGCTAAATTGGAAGAGGAACTGCGCCAAGCGAAAGAGAACCTAGGCCAACTCCAAGTCCAACTAAACCGGGATAAAGAAAGATTGGATACCTTGGGACGTAGCCGCCAGGGAGAGGTGGAACGCGAACACCAGGTTAGATCCGAACTGGAACACCGATTAGACACCATCGCTCAAGAAAGGGATAATAATCGCAGCCGACTAGCGAACCTGGAGGAAATAGCTAGGCGGTACTCTGAGACCTTGCTCCAGGTACAACAGCACCTGGAAAACCTGGCCCGCCAAGACGAGACTCAGGAGGCTAGAGTATCTAGGGCTGTAGAACAGGATCGCCGCCAAGAACAAGAGGTAGCCCGCCTTGATGCTGAATTGGTGGCCCTACGCAAACAAGACGAGGTAGCCCTCAGTCGAGTGCAAATGGCAGTAGACCAGATGAGGCGCCTGGAGGAGCAATATACTAACCTTTCCGCTCGAGAGGACGAGGCCAGGGAATTAAGGGAAAGGATCGAGCTGCAGCGGACAGAACGGGAACGATTAGAGAGGCAGTTGACGGAGCTGCAAAACCAAGTAGTGGAATTGGGCCAACGACTAGCGGCTCAAATTGCCAATTTTGGACAAATTCAGGAGCAACAAAAACGCCGACTGATGACGGAGCTGGAACACCAGGCTAGAGAACTTAGAAACCTCATAAACCTCCCTACGGAAGCATAACATGTGCTCTTGTCTATTACAAAAATATGAATCCTTCCTACCCATAGGGCCAAACACCCCCCTTATTACCCTCGGGGAAGGAAACACCCCTTTAGTACGTTCCCAACGTCTGGAAAAAGAGATCGGTTGCGGTGAGCTGTACTTCAAGTTGGAGAGTTGCAACCCCACTGGTTCTTTCAAGGATAGGGGCATGGTATTGGCCGTGGCCAAGGCCGTCGAGGCCAGGAGTCAAACCATCATCTGCGCCTCTACGGGCAATACCAGCGCCTCGGCGGCCGCTTATGGGGCCCGCTGTGGCCTTACCACCCTCGTTTTAGTGCCCAGGGGCAAAGTGGCCCAGGGGAAATTTGCTCAAGCCATGATCTATGGGGCCAAGGTCATTGCCATAGATGGTAACTTCGACCAAGCCCTTTCCTTGGTAAAGAGTCTGGCCAAAAAACACCCGGTAACCTTGGTCAACTCCCTAAACCCTAATCGTCTCCACGGTCAGAAGACCGCCGCCTTTGAAATCGTCGACGCCTTGGGGGAGGCCCCCGATTACTTACTCATTCCTGTGGGTAACGCAGGCAACATTACCGCCTATTGGTTGGGGTTTACCGAATACTACAAAGCGGGAAGAGCCAAGAAAACACCAAAAATGATGGGCTTCGAGGCCGAGGGGGCAGCACCTATAGTATTGGGGCACCCAGTGGCCGAGCCCAAGACGGTGGCTTCAGCCATTCGCATTGGCAATCCCGCCAGTTGGCAGAGTGCTATCGCCGCACGAGACGAATCTGGGGGCACCATCGATTGTGTTTCTGATAGCGAGATTTTAAGGGCCTATCGCCTCCTGGCCACCGCGGAGGGCCTTTTTGGCGAGCCCGCCTCGGCGGCTTCAGTGGCCGGGCTAATTAAATTAGCCAACCAGGGCGTAAAGATGACTGGGAAAAGAATAGTCTGCGTAATAACGGGAGCGGGTCTCAAAGACCCAGAGACGGCAATGATGGAGAGGGATGGCCTCTGGGAGTTGCCTCCGGACCTTGCCGCCATCGAAGAGGCCTTGGAATGGAATTAAGAAAGAGAAAGCTATGGAGACAGCGATAGACTTCAAAACTATCGAAAAGGCGGTGAGGTCCATAATCCTCGCCGTGGGCGAGGACCCTCAACGGGAAGGTCTAGTAGATACCCCCCAACGTATCGCCGAAATGTACGCCGAACTTTTTATGGGCATTAACCTTGACCCAAAGGAGGAGCTTGCCGTAGGCTTCGAGGAGGGCCACAATGAGATGGTCATCCTCAAAGATATTCCCTTCTACTCTACGTGTGAACATCACTTTCTCCCCTTCTATGGCGTGGCCCACATCGGCTACATACCCAATGGTCGCGTGGTGGGAGCCAGCAAGCTGGCACGAGTGGTGGAAATCCTGGCCAAGCGCCCTCAAATTCAGGAGCGCTTTACTACTCAGATTGCCGATACCATCGTTGAAGCCATCAAACCCTCGGGGGTCGCCGTAATTATTCAAGCGGAACACCTGTGCATGATCATGAGGGGAATCAAAAAACCAGGAAGCAATATAATTACCTCGGCCACTCGGGGCCTTTTCCGGAAGAACCCGGTTACCCGTTCCGAGTTTCTGTCTTTGGTACAGTCAAGCTAGGTATATGGGAGATATAGTGAAGGAGGAGAGTTTCGCCACCCTGGAGAAAGCCTGGGGGGAACTTTTGCCCCATTCTTCTCAAAACTCTTTTTTTCTCACTCCCCTTTGGCAGAAGGTATGGTGGCAAGAGTTGGGCAAGGGGCTCAAGCTACGCCTACTATCCCTGCGGCACGGCGACCAGCTTATTGCCGTCGCCCCGCTGCTACAGAGCGGTCCCACCATATCCTTCGTCGGCGACCAGCGGGTCTCCGATTATTTGGATTTTGTTGTGGCCTCGGGTGAAGAAACCACCGCCTATTCTAAGATTTTGGACTATCTGGAGGGGCTAGACTGGAACACCATCGACCTTCACTCTATACCCACCGACTCACCAACTATGGTATATTTACCCTCTCTAGCTCGAGCCCGCGATTATTCGGCGGAATTAACGATGGAAGATGTTTGTCCCCGTGTAAGTCTACCCTCCACCTGGGAAGAATACTTCGCGCTATTGAGTAAAAAGGATCGCCATGAGCTGAGGCGCAAGCTGCGCCGCTTGGAACGGGCGGGAACAGTCCGCTATTATGCAACTAATAACAAAGATCAACTAGACAAAGATCTGGAGGATTTTTTCCGTCTCCACCGCTTAAGTAGCCACGAGAAGGCCGAGTTTATGAGCCCGGAGATGGAACGCTTCTTTAGTGCCATGGCCTCAGCCCAACTAGAGGTGGGACATTTAAAGTTATTTTTCTTGGAGCTGAATGGGGCCAGGGTAGCGGCCACCCTCTGCTTTGATTATGCTGACACGTTAGCCCTTTACAACAGCGGTTTTGACCCCGCTTATGCTCATTTAAGCGTGGGGGTGCTACTCAAGGCCCTTTCCATTAAAGAAGCTATATCTTGGGGCAAAAAGTCCTTTGATTTTCTAAGAGGTTCCGAACCCTACAAATATGATCTGGGGGGTCAGGACCTAACCCTTTACCGCTGCCGTATCAGCCGGCCCCAGGATAGGGTAAAGATATAATGGATGGGTTACGTATTGCCGTGGTCAGCGTTCATGGCTGCCCTTTGGCGCGCCTTGGAGAAAAAGACGCTGGGGGCATGAACGTTTGCATTAGGGAGCTGGGTCGAGAGCTGGGACGGCGCGACCTCCATGTAGATGTTTTTACCCGCTGGCATGATCCCCAATTGGCCCAAGTAGAGGAACTGGGACCCAATGCTCGCGTAATCCATTTGCCGGTGGGAGATGCCAATGAGAGCAAAGAGCAGCTATACCCCCACCTACCCCAGTTCTTAGACCACCTTCTTCAATTTGCTGAAAACCACGACCTAAGCTATCAACTGATACAAAGCCACTACTGGCTTTCGGGCCAGGTGGCAAGCTGGCTACGACACCAATGGCGAATACCCCATGTAGCCATGTTTCATACCCTGGGTGAGGTGAAGCAGCGAGCTCGCTCAGGCGAAAAAGAGCCACCCATACGTATCGAGACGGAAAAGAGAGTAGTGGCTAGCGCCGACTGTATAATAGCGGCTACCGCCCACGAAAAAAGTCAACTTACACGCCTCTATGAGGCCCGCCCCCAAAAGGTAGCCATAATTCCCTGTGGCGTAGACCTTAATCGCTTTCGCCCTTTAAACAAGGCCGAAGCCCGCCAAAAGCTCGGGCTTACCAATTCCAAAATCCTGCTCTTCGTGGGCAGAATCGAACCTTTCAAAGGCCTCGACCTTCTTATTGAGACCATGGCTCAAATAGAGGACAAATGTGGCCTTCACCTTATCATTGTGGGTGGCGATGCCCACCAAGACGAGATAAAACGGCTGCGGCTCTTGGCTCAAGAGCTGGGAGTCGCCGCCAGAGTAACCTTCGGCGGGGCTGTGGATCACGAGAAACTGCCTCTTTACTACAACGCCGCCGACGTGTGTATGATACCCTCCTACCACGAAAGCTTCGGCATGGTGGCCCTAGAGGCTTTGGCCTGCGGCGTACCTGTCATCGCCTCCCGAGTGGGGGGTCTACAGGATATCGTGCGGGACGGTGAGACGGGCTACCTTATACCCTGGCATTGTCCCGAACCTTTTGCCGAGCGACTAGAGCTTTTGATAGGTAACGACACCTTGCGTCGAAACTTCAGCCGAGCCGCCCGAGCCTCCGTGGAGAAATTTAACTGGCCTGTCATAGCCGATAGTATCCTTAAGAGATACTCTTCCCTCATAGAATACGGGCAAACTAATGCCCTAGCTTTCGCTGCCAACTCATGAAGGAGACTAACACATGGAAGAAACCAACAAAACCATTATGATCATAACCGCCCACCCCGATGACGCCGAGTTCAGTTGCGGGGGCAGCGTCGCCCGCTGGGCAGCGGAGGAGCGTGACGTAATATATGTAATTTGCACTAATGGCGACAAGGGTTCCGCTGATCCCAATATGACCTCCGAAAGACTAGCACAAATTCGTCAGGAGGAGCAATTGGGCGCGGCCAAAACCTTGGGGGTGAAAGAGGTAATATTCCTAGGACACCCTGATGGCGGTCTGGAGGACACCCCAACCTTTCGCGGGGAATTGGTGCGTCTCATCCGAAAGTATCGCCCCGACGTGGTCGTGACCATGGACCCCTGGCGGCGCAGTTTCCCCATGCACCGCGACCATCGTATTGCCGCCACGGCAGCCCTGGATGCTGTATTTCCCTACGCCCGTGATCGCCTCCATTACCCTGAACATATGGCAGAGGGGCTTTCTCCCCACAAGGTAGGAGAGGTACACCTCACGGGGGCGGAGAACCCAGATACTTTTGTAGATATAAGCGAGACCTTCTCTCTAAAAATAGCAGCCCTGAAGTGTCACCAAAGCCAGATCAGCGCCATAGATGAACTTGAAGGCCGCATGCGCGAAATGTCTGCACGAATCGGCGAGCCCCAGGGCCTGGCCCTGGCTGAGGCCTTCCGCCGCATTCAGATGCGCCGATAGTTGCCCTTGCTTGGCCCCTTGCCCTCAGCTATAATAGCAAAGGCTATGCTACATCGGCCATTTTCGACTATAATTGTTATCCTAGCGATACTGCTGCTTACAATAACCGCATGTGGCAAAACTTCATCTAAAACCGCGACCGTACGACTAAACGGTGCTGGCGCTACATTCCCATTCCCGCTGTATTCCAAGTGGTTTGACGAATATGCCAAACTAAAAGGGGTAAAGGTCAACTACCAATCAATTGGTTCTGGCGGAGGAATCAGACAGATCACCGAGGACACAGTCGATTTTGGCGCATCGGACGGCATAATGACCACCGAAGAGCAGAAAAGGGCCGAGGATGCTCACGGACCAATACTCCATATACCAATGACCATGGGCGCCGTCACCGTAGTTTTTAACTTGCCTGGAATAACCGCCGGTCAGCTTAAGCTGACATCGGATGTTTTGGCAGACATCTACCTTAAGAAGATTACCAAGTGGAATGACCCCCAGATAGCTCAAATCAATCAGGGCATCAACTTGCCAAACCAAGACATTGCTGTTGTGCATCGCTCCGATGGTTCGGGCACTACCTTTATCTTCACCAACTACCTTGCGAAGGTAAGTCAGGAGTGGAAAGACAAGGTAGGTAACGCCACATCCGTTAAATGGCCGGGAGATATCGGCGGCCAGGGCAATGAGGGTGTAGCCGGGCAGGTGCGGCAAATTGGTGGGGCCATAGGCTATGTTGAACTGGCTTACGCTACCCAAAACAAGATGGCCTGGGCCGCCCTTAAGAACGCTGCGGGCAACTTTATTGAGCCAACTTTGGAGGCCACCAGTAAGGCAGCCGAGGGGGTGACTCTGCCTGATGATATGAAGGTTATGATCACAAACTCGTCTAACCCCCAAGCCTATCCCATAGCTGGGTTCACCTGGGTCCTGGTCTATCAGAAACAGACAGACTGCACCAAAGGTAAAGCCCTTGTTGACATGCTACAATGGGCCATACATGACGGCCAGAAGTATGCCGCTCCTCTACAGTATGCGGCACTCCCCATTGATGCTGTAAGCAAGGCTGAATCCCTGATTCGATCCATCACTTGCGATGGTCAGCCGTTATTAAAATAACTGGGTAATACCCAGGAAGAGCGACACGCAAAATTATAGCTACGGAACAAGAAAAGCTTCGTAAAGGTTGGAAGAGCCTACTCTCCAGACCGGCTAGACCGGGTGACCTCGCCTTTCAGGGAATAACGTTCCTTGCGGCTATCAGTCTAATTGCCATAATGGTCGCCATGACGGGTTACTTGCTGGAATCGGCCTGGCCCGCCATCACCCGTCTTGGTGTAGAATTCCTTACCAGAGTCGAATGGGACCCCGTGCAAGGGATATTCGGCGCGCTACCCGGCATTTATGGCACCTTGCTCACCTCAGTACTAGCAATGGCCATTGCTATCCCAGTGAGCCTGGGAGTTGCCATTTTCCTCGCCGAGCTTGCACCGAATTGGCTCCGTGGGCCAGCTTCATTATTGGTGGAAATGCTAGCCGCTGTACCCAGCGTCGTCATTGGCCTATGGGGGCTCTTCGTAATGGTCCCCGTTATTAGATCGCCAATAGAGCGCTGGCTGGGGCAATCCCTTGGGTTCTTACCCTTCTTTCAGGGGCCACCTTTTGGTGTGGGATTCCTTGCCGGAGGCTTGATCCTAGCTATTATGGCGCTTCCCATTCTCACGGCCATAGCCCGTGATTCCATCCTGGCGGTGCCGAGCTCCCAACGAGAGGCCATGCTGGCTTTAGGGGCAACCCGATGGGAGGCTATCAGTCAGGCAGTTTTACCCTATGCTCGGTCGGGCATCGTCGCTGCGGCTATGTTGGGCTTTGGCCGAGCTCTGGGGGAGACAATGGCCGTGACGATGGTAATTGGAAACGGTTACCGGTTAACACCCCAGCTCTTCTCACCAGGCAATACCATGGCCAGTAAGATCGCCATCGAGTTCAATGAGGCTTCTGGCGATCTCTATATTGGTGCCCTGGTTGAATTGGGTCTGGTTTTGTTTGCCATTACGCTAGTAGTAAATTTATTAGGTCGGATCATGATCCGGTGGATGGCACCCGGCCAGAGAGTGGGAGCCCAGCAGTGATAGGCCAATACACTCGGCGAAAGGTAACCAACTACTTAATGCTTACACTTTGCGGTTTAGCCACTTTGGCGGCCATCGCTATTTTGCTTCTGGTAGTGGGCTACACCGCAGTAAACGGCCTGCCATACCTCAACCTGGAGTTCATTACCCAAACAGCCCGACCTTTGGGAGAGCCCGGCGGAGGTATGAGAAACGAGATAATCGGAACGCTTATTCTTGTAGGCCTCGCCTCTGCCATAGGACTACCCGTCGGCCTACTTGCTGGCTCTTTCCTGGCGGAGTATGGCGATGGAAGAGTCGGCACCGCCGTGCGGCTCGTAGCTGATGTGTTAACAGGGGTTCCGTCGGTTGTTATCGGCATTTTTGTTTACATTATAATGGTTAGATCTATGGGCACCTTCTCGGCTCTTTCAGGCGGTGTTGCTCTAGCCATCATTATGCTTCCCATCGTGGCGAGGACTACTGAGGAGATGATGCGACTTATTCCAGCTACCTACCGCGAGGCAGCATTAGCGTTGGGTATTAGCAGATGGCGCACCATCATTAGCGTGGTGATACCCGGAGCCATGACAGGTATTGTAACCGGAAGTATGCTGGCTGTGGCCCGTATTACTGGAGAAACGGCACCGCTGATCTTTACTGCCCTGGGTAACCGATTCGGTTTCTCCGGGCTGCTAAATCCAATCGCCGCAATGCCACTTCAAATATGGCGCTACGCGACATCCGCCTACGACACATGGCACCAGCAGGCTTGGGCAGCATCGTTCCTCCTAGTGATTTTTGTTCTCTTCATCAATATATCTGTTCGCTGGCTGACGGCCAGGCGCTATGGCTACACCAGATAGGAAGCGTTACGTGTCGCATGAAACAGACTGGGAGAGGCCTCTCGAGCAAAGGGCAAAGATCGTTGTTGAAAGGCTCAACGCCTGGTATGGGCCTGTCCACGCGATACACGATATATCGCTAACTATTTTGGATAGGCGCATAACAGCGGTCATTGGCCCATCAGGGTGCGGAAAATCTACCCTTCTCCGGTGTCTCAACCGAATGCACGAGGTCCAACCTGGTGCCCGCGCCCAGGGGGAAGTGCTTCTTAATGGCGAAAATATCTACGCATCCGGTGTCGATCCAGTAACAGTACGCCGCCGGGTAGGAATGGTGTTCCAGAGGCCCAATCCCTTCCCCACAATGTCAGTTTTTGATAATGTAGCTGCTGGGCTTAAACTCCATAGCTTGCTATCTCGCACTCGCTTTGCTGATACTGTGGAAAGAGCTCTTCGGCGGGCGGCTCTCTGGGACGAGGTAAAAGACAAACTCAAAAAGAATGGTGCCGCATTATCAGGCGGTCAGCAACAGCGGCTGTGTATCGCCCGGGCTTTGGCAGTTGAGCCTGAGGTGCTCTTAATGGATGAGCCTGCCTCCGCTTTGGACCCAATGGCGACTCTAGCCATAGAGGATTTAATGCGCGAGTTAGTCCAGGACACTACCATTGTCATCGTAACCCATAATATGCAACAAGCGGCCAGAGTCTCCGACAAGACTGCCTTCCTGCTAGCCAACGCTCAAGGGGCGGGCGAATTAATCGAATACGGCGATACCCCACAAGTCTTCACAAATCCTAAAGATGAGCGAACGGAGGCCTACATTACGGGCCGATTTGGTTAGAGGGGAGGATCTAACGATGCCAAGGATTGATTTTGACAGACACCTACAGCAGTTGCAAGATGAACTTCTGCTGCTTGGAAGCATGGTAGAGAAGGCGATCAACAAAGCAGTAGACGCTCTCAAGCGCCGTGATTTAGAAGTTTCGAAACAGGTTGTCAAGGAGGATGATCTCGTTGACGAGAAGCGGTTTCAACTCGAGGAGCAATGTATAGAACTCATCGCCACCCAGCAACCAATTGCTAGGGATTTAAGAACTATCGTAGCCGTTATGCAAATTGCCGTGGAACTGGAGCGCATGGGAGACTACGCCGAAGGTATAGGTAAGATTAGTCTGATGATGGGTAGCGAGCCCCCGGTGAAACCTCTCATCGATATACCACGAATGACCGAAAAGGCAACGGATATGCTCAGTAAAAGCTTGGATGCCTTCGTTAACCGGGATGTGGCATTGGCCACACAAGTATGTGTTGATGATGATGAGGTAGATGCCTTATACGACCAGGTGTATCGTGAACTTCTGATGCTCATGATTCAGACCCCCGAAATCATAGAGCGGGGAACTTATCTCCTCTGGGCCGCACATGACTTAGAGCGGATCGCTGATCGCGCTACAAACATTGCTGAGCGAGTGATCTTTTTGGTTACCGGTAAGCTGATGGAAATAAACGTGTCAAAGTATTAATATATTTCGTGGCGGTAGAAAGAGGATGGCCCCTAATAAAGTCTTAGTTATCGGCTCCGGCCCCATTATCATCGGTCAGGCGGCGGAGTTTGACTATGCCGGAACCCAAGCCTGTAAGGCCCTAAAGGAAGAGGGCGTAACCTCGGTTTTGGTGAACTCCAACCCGGCCACCATCATGACTGATGAGGGTATCGCCGATATTGTCTATATTGAGCCTCTTACCGTTGATGTCCTAGACCGGATCATTCAGCGGGAGCGCCCCGACGGTCTCCTTCCTACCTTAGGAGGCCAAACTGGTCTTAACCTGGCTGTAGCCCTGGCCGATGCAGGGATATTGGAGAAATATGGAGTGCGTTTGTTGGGAACTCCTCTGGAGACCATCCGCCGCGCCGAGGATAGGGCTCTTTTCCGAGAGATGCTTAACCAGATCGGCGAGCCCATGCCTCAAAATGCCACCATAGGAAGCATAGAAGAGGCCCGTCACATCGCCCAAACCATGGGTCTGCCCCTGGTGGTTCGCCCTGCTTATACTTTAGGAGGAACGGGTGGAGGCATCGCCACTAGCGAGGCGGATTTGGAAAGGATAGTGAGCCAGGGTCTGGCGGCCAGCCCCATTCATCAGGTGCTACTGGAGAGCTATTTGGTGGGGTGGAAAGAAATCGAATATGAGGTGATGCGTGACGCCGCCGATAATTGTATCACCATCTGTAACATGGAGAACATCGACCCCATGGGAGTGCACACCGGCGATTCCATTGTCGTCGCCCCCAGCCAGACCCTCTCCGATAAAGACTACCAAATGTTGCGTTCTGCCAGCATCAAGATTATTCGCACCCTGGGCATCGAAGGAGGGTGCAACATACAGTTTGCTTTAGCCCCAGGCCCGGCGGTTTTTGAAGGAGGCAGCTATTGGGGAAAACGAGAGGACGCTATCCGAGAGCAGGGGCTCTCTCCTTATTACGTAATAGAGGTCAATCCCCGGGTTAGCCGCAGTTCGGCCTTAGCCAGCAAGGCCACTGGCTTCCCCATCGCTCGAGTGGCGGCTAAGATCGCCGCGGGCAAGCGCCTAGATCAGATACCTAACGCCGTGACCCAAAAGACTCTGGCCGCCTTTGAGCCGGCCCTGGACTATTGTGTGGTCAAGATCCCCCGTTGGCCTTTTGACAAGTTCGCCTCAGGGGATCGCACTACCGGCACCCAAATGAAAGCCACCGGGGAGGTCATGGCCATAGATCGCACCTTTGAGGCCGCCCTTCAAAAAGCAGTACGTTCGCTGGAGATGGGCCATCGCTCCCTCCTTTGGGAAGAGAAGGGTTGGGGTAACGCTCATCGCTACCCCTTGGGCCCGCATGACCTCCGGTTATGGGCCCTGTTGGCCGCCCTGAGGCAAGGCAGCACCCCTGAGGAGTTGGCGCGGCAAACAGGCATCGACCTCTGGTTTTTATTGAAATTTCAAAACATCGTAGATATGGAAAAACGCCTCCTCTCTCAACCCTTGACCCCAGAGCTGCTGTGGCAAGCCAAGCGTCTGGGCTTCTCCGACGATCAGATTGCCACTCTGGCCGATAGGCTTCCCGAGCAAGTGAGGGAGATGCGACAGCGGGCAGCTATCCGTCCCGTATACAAGACGGTGGATACCTGCGCCGCTG
>JACQTR010000186.1 GCA_016210705.1 Chloroflexota bacterium
CCCCTAGAATGACTACTCGTTTCCGAGCCGGCTGAAAGCCTCCATCCTCTTCAAGCCCCCTCATAAATCCCTCGGCATCGGTGTTGTAGCCAACCAAGTGGCCATCCTTGTTGACGATGGTATTTACCGCACCAATGGCCGATGCTAGCTCGTCTACCTCGTCCAAAAGAGGAACTACTACCTCTTTATGGGGAACAGTAACATTAGCACCCAAACAATCGGGCTGGCGGAGCTGGGCCACTACCGCCGCCAGGGCTGATGGCTCCGTCTCCCAGAGCTGGTAGCGCCCCTCCAGGCCACAGTGATCTAAAGCTGCCTGCTGGAAAAGGGGCGATATAGAATGGGTTAGGGGATAGCCCAAAAGGCCGATTCTGAACATGGCTATCTTTCAAGGACGATACATACTAACATTGGCCTGATGTTCCTCCCAGGTTCGGGCGAAAGCGTGGCTGCCATCCTTTTTAGCCACGAAATAAAGATAATCAGTAGTCTCTGGCTCCAATACAGCTTCGATAGCTGCTAAACCAGGGTTAGCTATAGGTCCCGGAGGTAAACCATCATGCATATAAGTATTATAAGGGGAATCTACTGCCAAATCCTCTTCCGTCAACTCAACCTTCCAATAACCGTACTGGGCTCGGCTTGCCGAGTCCATAGCTAGGGCATATTGAACCGTAGGATCGGCCGCCAGGGGCAAACCCTGCCGCCATCGATTGAGGAACACCCCCGCGATGAGACGCCGTTCCTGAGGTAGCACCGCTTCCCTTTCCACAATGGAGGCTAGGGTCACCACCTCGTGGAGGCTCAGCCCTCGAGCCTCGGCCTTCTGCCGCAGGTCAGGAGTAACCCTGGCACCAAAGTTCTGAAGCATCAGGCCTAGAAAAGAGGTTGCCTTGGCTGGAAACGGCAGCCGATAGGTATCGGGGAAGAGATAGCCCTCTAGACTGGAGCCGCCGGGCTTATCCTTCAAAAAGTCGTATGAGGAAGGTGCCTCGCTAAAGGCTTTAAGGAAGTCCTGGGGGTCAAAAAAGGGTCGCAACGCCTCGGCTATCTCCTCTGCCCTCAAACCCTCCACAATAGTGACGGTGGTTGGCTTAACCAGTCCCTCTCCCAAACGGCGTATGATTTGGGTGGCGGTCATATCACGGCTTAATTGATAATATCCTGACTCCAGATGTCCATCAACGCCATAGTATCGAACCAAAAGCCCAAAAAGGCCATCGCTCCTAATGAGTCCCTCCTTTTTGAGATTCTTACCTATAGTGGTGGCATTCTCCCCAGGCTGAACAGCAAAGGGGATAGTCTGGGCATCATCACCGGAGGGACGATCCAACTGGTGGATAATAAATCGGACGATGGGATCAAACCCAGGGAGGGGATCTCCCATCTCCAAGCTATATACGCTTCCCAAAGTTACCAGCCCCAGAACACCAACAACTAGGCCCAAGAACCAGTGCTTACCCTTAAGGCGAATGGCCCTCTCCTTCCATCGAGGGCCTATGCCCCCTACTATCCAGATAGCCCTGTAGAATCAAAGCAGCCGCTACCGCATCGCGAAGCGCCCGCCTTTTAGCCCTTTTGGCATCGGCTTCTAGCATAGCCCGCTCCGCGGCCACCGTGGTCAGCCATTCGTCCCAGGTAGCTATGGGAACAGGGGCTAAGGAAGAAAGTTGCTGGATAAAAGCCCGAACCTTCTCCGCTTGATATCCAAAGCCCCCGCCCAGGGAACGAGGCATCCCCACGACGATTTCTTCTACCTCATGACGCTGTACCAAATCCAGGATGGCCTCCACTTCTGACCCCTCTCGCTCCAGCACCGTCATTGGGCTGGCCAACAGCCCTTGGGGGTCGCTCAGGGCCACCCCGATACGTTTATCCCCTACGTCCAAGGCCAGAACCCTCACTCTACTAACCTCCGGAGCTAGCCCGCAATTGGTGGCGTACCAGCTCCCGCCCCCGTTCTAGGGCCTCCTTCAATTTGGCCTTGTCCCGGCCACTCCCTTGGCACAATTGATGAGTACCACCACCACCCACCACCGCCGCCACTTGTTTCACAATTTCTCCAGCATGGATACCCTTAGCCACTACATTAGCAGCAGCCATAGCCACAAAGTTAGGCCGGTCATTATAGACACTACCCAAAAGGACAAAGCCACCTCGTAACTGATCCCTAAGCCAGTCGCCCGTCTCCCGCAAAGCCTCCATGGTGGCAGCAGGTAAAGCGCCTGCCAAAAATGTTACCCCATCGATAGATTCGACTTGAGATAAAAGTGGCTCCGCCCGATGACGCAACAGCTCCCGCTCCATGGCAGCACTCTTTTTCGTCTCTTTCTCCAACTCCGACGCGAGATTGACCACTTTGCCCTCAACCTCTGCTGGGGTGGTCTTTAATTGTTGACTTACCTTCTCCAACAAACTTAATCGTTCCTCCAGCCAGGCCTCGGCACCTCTTCCCGTTACCGCCTCGATGCGGCGCATATTGGCGCCGATGCTGCCCTCGCTAACGATCTGTAAGAAGCCGATCTCCCCCGTCGCCGAAAGGTGAGTGCCACCGCAAAGCTCAGCGCTGACCTGAGTATCCTTCCCAATGGCCATCATTCGGACCTCGTCCCCGTACTTCTCGCCGAAAAATGCCAGGGCCCCCTCAGCCAAGGCCTGGGAGTAAGATTTGACCTCGCTTCTTACCGGTAAATTGCGGCGTATCTTATCATTGACCCAGCGCTGTATCTGCTGCAATTCATCTGGAGTTACCGCAGCCATATGGCTGAAGTCGAAGCGCAAGCGGTCGGGGGCCACCAGCGAGCCCGCTTGTCGGACGTGGCTCCCCAAAATCTGGCGCAGGGCAGCGTGCAACAGGTGGGTAGCGGTATGGTTGCGAGCTATGTCTAAACGGCGCTCTTTATCTACCTCAGCCTGAACGATCTCGCCCGTTTCCAGCTCGCCCTCCTCCATCATTCCCCGATGAACCGCCAGCCCAGGCAGAGCATAAACTGTATCCCGAACCCTGAAACGCCCGCTAGGGCCGCGGATTTCACCAGCGTCCCCCACCTGACCTCCCATCTCACCATAAAAGGGGGTCTCCAAAAGAATGACCTCCGCCTCCTGGCCCTGACTTATTGCTTCCACCCTCTCCCCTCCCACCACCAGCCCCACCACCACCGAGGAATGGCTCAAGGTTTCGTAGCCCACAAAGGGATTGGGTGGCAGACCCAACTCCTCGTAAACAGCCCCGGCTCGCTTTACTTCAATTGTTACCTCTCCCGACATACCGAGTGTTCCGGAAGCAGAAATCTGGGCTGTCCGAGAGCGCTCCCGCTGTTCGGCCATGGCCGCATCAAAACCAGCGCGGTCAATGCCTAATCCTTTCTCAGCAGCCACCTCCTCAGTTATCTCAGGGGGAAAGCCATAGGTATCATAAAGGCGAAAGACCACGTCACCAGGTATGACGGTTGCCCCTTTGACCTCGACCATGAGCCCATCCAATAAGTTTAGGCCTACGTCCAGGGTTTGGTCAAACCTCTCCTCCTCCAAACCAATAACCCGACTAATAAACT
Source organism: Chloroflexota bacterium (assembly GCA_016210705.1). GTDB lineage: Bacteria > Chloroflexota > Dehalococcoidia > JACQTR01 > JACQTR01 > JACQTR01. The sequence continues at coordinate 3,555 of JACQTR010000186.1, forward strand.
CCCCGTTCTTCACTAACTCGGGGTAGGCTTGGCCCATTCTAGCTATGACAGCCTCAGCTACATCAGCCAATAAGGGACGCTCAAGCCCCAATTTGCGCCCATATAGGGCTGCCCTCCGCAAAATCCGCCTTAAGACATAGCCGCGACCCTCGTTACTGGGGAGAAGGCCGTCAGCGATAATGAAGGCACAGGCACGGGCGTGGTCGCCTATAACCCGATGCGGAAAGCCACGCTCGTCAGAATAATAAGGCTGGCCCGAAACTTCTACCACCTTATCCACTATGGGGCGCAGAAGGTCGGTCTCAAAGTTGGTGGGCACCCCTTGCACCACCGAGGCGATGCGTTCCAACCCCATGCCGGTGTCTACCCCCGTAC
>JACQTR010000195.1 GCA_016210705.1 Chloroflexota bacterium
CCTTTAGGTTTAGGCCATGCGATTAGCTAAACGCATCGGCAAACTGCCCCCATACCTCTTCGTGGAGATCAGCCGCAAGATAGCCGAAAAACGGGCTAAAGGCCAGGACGTGGTGAGCTTTGCCATTGGTGACCCCGATATACCCACTCCAGCCCACATCATAGCCCGTCTCCAGGAGGCAACCCTCGACCCGGCCAACCATCGCTACCCTGAGTCCGACGGCTTACCAGAACTGCGGCAGGCCATAGCTGAGTGGTATGAGAAACGGTTCGGCCTCGCTTTTGATCCCAATAAAGAGGTGTTGCCCCTTATTGGCTCGAAGGAGGGCATCGGCCACATCGCCTTGTGTTTCATCGATCCTGGCGATGTTGCTCTGGTTCCTGACCCTGGCTACCCTGTTTATTCTGTGGGCACTATGTTCGCCGGGGGCGAGGTTATATTCCTACCTCTTAATGAGCAGAACGACTTTCTGCCCGATTTGGAGCAGGTTCCCCCGGAAATCGCTCAACGAGCCAAGCTATTGTGGCTGAACTACCCCAACAACCCCACGGCAGCCATCGCCGGGCTGGATTTTTTCGAGAAGGCAGTGGCCTTCGCCAAAAAATATGATTTGGCCGTCTGTCACGATGGGCCCTATAGTGAGGTGGCCTTCGATGGCTATCAGCCGGTGAGCTTCCTCCAAGCCCCTGGAGCGCGCGAGGTGGGGGTAGAGTTTCACTCCCTTTCCAAGAGCTACAATATGACAGGGTGGCGAATAGGGATGGTGGTGGGCAATGCCACTATGGTAGATGCCCTGATGAGGGTGAAGTCCAACCTGGACTCGGGCATACCTCAAGCCATTCAGCTTGCCGCCATTGCCGCACTGAGGGGGCCTCAAGATTGCATAGCGGAACACAATACTACTTACCAGCGTCGCCGCGACCGGCTGGTGGAGGTGCTCCAGAAACTTGGCCTGCGAGTGAACAAACCTCTGGCTAGTCTCTATGTTTGGGCGGGCATCCCCCAAGGCTATACCTCGGCGGACTTCACGGCACAGCTTTTGGAAGAAACCAACGTGGTAGTTACTCCAGGCACTGGCTACGGACCCTCGGGTGAGGGCTACATCCGTCTCTCCCTTACCATCCCCGATGACCGTCTTGAAGAGGGACTAAAGCGTCTGGCTAGTTGGCGTCCTTTTCAAAAATGAAGAAAAACAGTACTGTTCCTACTACGGTTCCCACCGAGCGTGTAATGTTGGTCGGTGTTGAGGCAACTAAGACCAAGAGCCTGTGGCCTTTGGAAAGCTCCCTCGCTGAACTTGGCCTCTTGACCAATACGGCTGGAGCCGAAGTGGTGGGAGTACTGACCCAGCGCCTTAGTCGGTCTAACCCTGCCTACTACTTGGGCAAAGGTAAGGTGGAGGAATTGGCCACTTTAAAAAGGAAACTGGGCTACGATACTGTGGTCTTCGACGACGAGCTTACACCATCCCAGCAACGCAACCTGGAGGGGGCACTTAACGCGAAGGTCATTGACCGCACTGCCCTTATTCTGGATATCTTTGCCAAAAGGGCGCGAACTCGAGAGGGGCAGCTCCAGGTAGAATTGGCTCAACACCAGTATCTGCTGCCTCGTTTGGCCGGCCAGTGGTCTCACCTGGAGCGCTTAGGTGGCGGCATAGGCACTCGAGGACCTGGGGAGACCCAGTTAGAGACCGATCGGCGCCTTATACGACGGCGCATCCAGCGTCTTAAGAAGGATATCGAGACGGTACGCAAGCATCGGGCTATTTATCGCCGCCGTCGGGCCCTGCGAGGCATACCCGTGGTGGCCTTGGTGGGCTATACCAACGCCGGCAAAACCACTCTTTTCAACACTCTATGTCGAGCCCACGCCTTTGTGGAGGATAAGCTCTTTGCCACCCTCGACCCCCTCGCTCGCCGTCTGGCTCTTCCTGATGGCACAAAAGTCCTTCTCACCGATACCGTGGGCTTTATCCAGAAACTACCTACTACTGTAATTGCTGCCTTCAGGGCCACCCTGGAGGAATTAGCCGAGGCCGATCTCCTCCTACACATCGTTGACATGACCCACGCCAACGCCGCCGAACAAAGCCAGACAGTGGAAAATACCCTAGCCTCTTTGGGGTTGGAGAAAAAGCCTCGATTAACCCTCCTCAATAAAATAGACCTTCTAGCTCAAAAAGAAGCTAAAGAAGAGGCAGAAATACCTTCTTCCCCCATCGCCCGCGAGAGAAGAGGGGAAGTTTTCCTGCTTTCGGCAGCCAAAGGCTGGGGCCTGGATAAGGTCTTAAACGCTATAGCGGAGCGACTTGAGGCAAAGAGGGAAAAAGCTAAGCCAGAGCTATCCTTACCTGCTTAAAGGCGCAAACTATCTCAAAAACCGATCGTCACTTTCCGCGCCACCAGTCTATGAGTCTTTCCCAATCCACATAACCATAGTACCCGAACCAAACGGGAGGTAGTCCAAGGTTTGGCGTGAGTTGCTCGGCTATCTGACGCGGTTGGCCGTCTGTGGCTGGGACAAGCCATAAAGAGACACGATCTTCGCCGCTCAAGCGGACAAAGAGAATGAACGCGCCATCGGCTGACCATAGAGGATACTCATCTCGGTAAAGTGGATCGTCCGTCAGTTTTTGCCGTTGAGGCTCACCCTGAACATTCGCCACAAAGATGCGGCGTTGCATCAGTCCCTGGCGCGCAGTTTCCCCACCGACCAGGTCGCCTTCATCGGGCATGGCCATATAGGCGACGCGCTGACCGTCGGGAGACCAGGCGGGTGACGAAGCCGCTTGGTCTGCGAGAGTTAGTGCCAGATCCTTTCCAGTAGATATCGATAAGATATGCAGGGCTTTGCGCGTCCACGTGCTGCGATAGCCTCCCAAGATGATGGCCACTTGGTCGGTACTGTTCGGCCCCGGGACGACGAAATCCCGATGGTTAAGGACGGCCCCGCCTAGTTGAACCGGCGCACCGCCCTGTGCAGGCACAGCGTAGAGGGCCACGCCATCGGCAAGGATAGATGCCGAGAATCCGGGGTTCATCCAGTATAAGATTTTGGATCCATCCCGCGTCCAGCCAGCTAGTAAGATTTCAGAGACTGACGGCCTGCTGGCATTTAGGAGTTCGGTCGCCCCGCTGCCGTCGGCGGGGATACGCCATAAGCTGGAATATACTTCAGGTGGTTTCCCAATTTCCGCTTGCTTCAGCACGTCAAATCGGTCGTAGGCTAGCCATTTCCCATCTGGGCTCCAGGCTATTCTATCCACCGGCGCGGCCAAAGTTGCTCGGCTTGCTCCATCGGCGGTTTCCAACACTAAGGCCTTAGTATCGGTGACGTAGGCTAGCTTGTCCTCGGTAGGCGACCAAGCGAAGGCTTTGTCGGTGGTGGCTTCGACCAAAGGGCGGGACTTACTTCCATCGGCAGCCATTACCCAAACTTCCTTGCTCCCCCTACGGAAGGCCAGCCATTGGCCCGAGGAAGACCAGCGAGGTTCGTCATTACGGCCGGCAGTGGTCAGGCGTTGTGATTCTCCATCAGGTAAGGCTTTGATCCAAATGTCACCATTGTCTACGTAGGCCAGTACCCCTAGAGGTGGCCGCGAATCTAAGTTGCTGGCCAAACGTTCACCTTTATCATTGCAAGCAGTGCCAAAGAAAGATAAGAAGGCAGATAGAACCAAAAATGTCAACTTTGTTTTAAGTTTGGTTCCCCTCTTTGGCTTTGGGGGAATTTTTAGCATAGCTTCTAAGCTATAGGCCTTAGCGCTACCTCTGAGATTGTGCTCTCCACAATCCGGTAGGCGCGTATAACGGGGCGAGCTGGGTCTTTAAGAGAGATAATCAGGTAATAGGAATCGGGCCAGAAGGCAAGCTCTACATCGGTTGCTGAAGGGTAAGCTTCGCTCTTGGTGTGGGAGTGATATATACCAAGGAGTTCCCAGCCCTTAGCTTCGATTTCCTCATAGATGCTGAAGAGCTCTTGAGGAGAGATGCTGTAGCGCACCGGGCTTTTTTCGGCGTTGGCGGCGGGAAAGAGCTTGGCTACCCTGCCATCGCGACCCGCTATGATACCACAGCACTCTAGGGGTGACTCGGCCTGGGCCTGAGCGATCATAGCTTCGACATAATGTCTCTCTACCTGAAGGGCATCTTGTCTGCCAGATGGGTTCACCATGAAACCACTTTATCGTGGGCGAAGATGGCATAGACCACTTCTTCGTAGCCCACAGTTTTTGCCCTAGTATTGCCATCTCGAGCCAAAACATCCTCTCGGCAAGCCATCATTTCCCCCTCCCAAGACAAATTGGAGAGAACAGCATCGTGAAGCAGCACAATGGTTACTTCGTGGCCCTCTTGCCGTTGCTGGCCGGCGGTGGCAAAG
>JACQTR010000191.1 GCA_016210705.1 Chloroflexota bacterium
AGAGCGCTTGCTTCACACGCAAGAGGTCACAGGTTCAAGTCCTGTACCGCCCACCACCCGCCTAAAGTGACACCATAACTGGACATTTGCCTCCCTTGATTTTGGTTATGCCGCAGCTAAGCTTGAGGATTTGCGCGCCTGAAGGGCGAGGCCGATGTCTTTATAACCATTGCCAAGGATGGGAAAGCCAAGTAATATTAATAATCGAAGCGCTCTCGGCTGGGCAATTCATCTGAACAAGACTGTGTGAGATTAACCTAGTTCGTGACATCAATGGAAACCTTGTTGGATATCCTGAGAATAAATGAGAGCGTAGTTTACTTCGGCTACGGGATAATCTTCTTCACAATGGGCATAACAATAGCACTCCACTCTCACAAACATATTCGTATTGTTCTGGTACGTCACCTTAAGTGGCTCGCCGCCTTTGGTATAGTTCACGGCGTATTCGAATGGGGCCACGCCTTCATTCTGATCCAAGCAACCTATCTTTCAGCGGATGCCGTATCGACGCCAGGCTGGGAACTGGGATGTAGTCACCTTTGAAAAGTACCGGGTAGAGGAGACCGTCAAGGCGAACGTAATTACTAGACCAGCCAGGAAGGATGCTTTGGAAGCCTGGTCGAAGCCGGTGGTAGAAGCCATTGGCAAGGCGGCCACAGATAAGAAACCTCAATCCTTCATCCAGGCTTACGACAATGCTATCGCCGGGTGCAACGCATGTCATGCCGCCATGGGCGGAGGCCCGCTTAAGACCATGTCAGTATATAAGATAACCCGGGCCGCATCGCCGATGTTCGCAAACATTGGCGTGAATCCATAACAAGCTCTCTGGCGTAAGCAAGGCGGGCCCCTTCTTAAGTCTAGCTGGAGTTCTTTGTCCCCTATGGTGCGGGTTCGAGTCCCGTCTCCTGCTCCGCGCCCAGCACCCGATCAGGGCCCATCCAAATGGGGGGAGGCACCCGCTCGATTAGCCTCTTGACTTACGGCGAGTTGCAGCCAAGCCTTGCCTCAATGTTCAGGCAGTTCTATTGCGTTTTGGCTCCGCAATATGGGCAGAATCGGGATGGTATATCAAGGCGTTTACCACACGCGCTGCAAAATCTGTTCGGAACGCGCTTTTGCCCAGACCCGCGAACGGCTGCGGCTTGGGCGGCGTATCCTCGCTCTGGCCTATTCCTTGCTTTAAGTTTCAATACCCATAGCAACGCCGCACCAAGGATTAGCCCAGCTAGCCCGGTTATCATTAGTAATACTGCTGATGATCCATTGCCCTTGATGGCGAGTGAAGGATTGGGGTCTGTCTTCGTATAAGTAATTTCAAAGCGCAGTGGTGATTCATCGTCTAGATCGCGGTAACTGTAAGAATAAAAGGCAAACCCTCGGCCATCGACTAAGGGCTCTCCCCTAGGCAAGACGCTGAAGTTGTTGGACTTTCGTGGCTCCTGAACAACGACGTCAAGTTCAGAAATTGGATACACCCAGCGAAACTCATACGCTATCGTCTTGTCAGGCTGACCTCTGATGATAGGGTCATAATACTCCATACGGAAGGTGTTAGAGGTTATCTCATAACTGATCTCGTCCCACCCTGGTATCCTTGACGGTTCCCTGCGTGGCGGGACGTCGGAATATTTCCCTTGAGCATCCGCCGATGCTGCCGCGTTCATTTCGGCTGTGGGCGGTACCAGAAACCTGACTGTTGCTGGAGCCTGCACTCCCACTATTTGGCCCTCCAACATTACGAGGAGCCTTGGATCATCATACTCTGGATATATCCAGAGTCGCACATTCTTAAGACCATCTGGCTCATTGTCAGCTTGAGCTAATGCCCGAGGCATTCCGGTTGTGACAGACAGCAAGGAAACCACAAGTAGAAACTGCAGAAGACGATGAGCAATCAAAACGGCTCTCCTTCTCCATAAAAGCCAGAAGACCCACGTGATTCCGACTTGCCTACCCTGAAGATTAGCTGCTTTCCCCTGATTCTCATACTATTGGCCATGATCTAATTATAGAGCTACAGATTTACGCTGTATACCACGCAAGCAGGTTGTCGCAGGTTCGAATCGCTTCACACGCTCCCACAGTCCTAAAAAGGTGCTGCGGGTGTACCGGAGCCTGAGAAGAGCTATAATGATAGCCAGCGTTTCCCCAAAATCATGCTGCTCAGAAGGAGAGGATCTTATGGTGGCTATACGTCGTGCGCATGTCATCTGGGATGGCGATCTTGCCTCCGGTTCCGGAATTGTGAGTGCCAGCACCAGCCAGGCTTTCACTGCGCTGCCTGTGACCTGGGGCTCACGTACGGAGTCTGCCGACGGGCGTACGAGCCCGGAGGAGCTGATCGCCGCCGCTCACGCTAGTTGCTACGCCATGGCCCTTTCGGCTGGACTGGGTCGCGCTAGCACCCCACCGCGGAGGCTGGAGGTCAGTGCCATGGTCACCTTTGATAGGGTTGCGGGTGGCTGGCGGGTAGTCTCCAGCGACCTAACCGTACGCGGTTGGGTGCCCGGCATCGATGCCGCTGCCTTCCAGCAGGCGGCCGAGGCAGCCAAGGACAGCTGCCCCGTATCGCAGGCTCTCAAAGGTAACGTCGCGCTCGGCATAGAGGCAGTCTTGGAGAGCTGAATGGGTCGAAAGGAAAACCTAGTGGTAACGACTACCTCATGCGGGGAACGAGGCGGATCATGGCTGATCTGAAGCACAGCTAGGCCGGGCTATCATGCTTGACCAGGAGAGAGCGTCCAGGTCTGCCCTTCGCAACCTGCGCTTAGCTGTGCCTTAAGGGTCAAGCAGGGACTGACGAGCGCATTCTATCCCTGGCAATGCCAAGGACGCCGGACTGAAAACTTGGGTCAGCCTAGAGACAGTCATCGTCCCTGCCCAGACCCTTGACCTAATTGACCAAACCCATGCCGTGGTCGACCTCTACAAAGTAGGGCCATCAACTAGGTTGACCTTAGCGCCAATAGGGCCCTCTTCTACCAAAGACGCTTTGACCCGCTTGGAGAGCCACAACGCCAGCTATTTAGCCCATTCAGGGAGGCCTCCGAGCCCTCCGGTCCCAGGGCGCGTAGGGAGCCCGTGTAGTTTTGTCTTCTCGGTCCAGGCCGTTAATTCGACGTGATCCCCTATCAGAGCCAATGGCTGGGTTTTCTTCACTAATGCCTACTCGGGCGAACAAAGATAGATTAAGGAGTTGTGCAACATCTTGACCTGACCTATAATACCGTTAATAGAGTATTAATTATCCTAGTAATTAATACTTAGAAGACGAGGAGGTGCTATATG
>JACQTR010000192.1 GCA_016210705.1 Chloroflexota bacterium
AAGGCCAAGTGCGAGCTCTCTACTACCTTAACCACTGAAATCAACCTCCCCTTTATTACCGCTGACGCCAGTGGTCCTAAGCATTTGAACATGACCCTGACCCGGGCTAAGTTGGAACAACTGGTGGGCGACCTGGTGGAGAAGACTCTGGGCCCTTGCCAGCAAGCCTTGGCTGACGCTGGGATGACCCCCGCCCAGATTGACGAGGTAATTTTGGTCGGTGGCCAGACCCGTATGCCACAAGTTCAGGAGAAGGTAAAGCAATTTTTCAGTAAGGAGCTTCATAAAGGGGTGAACCCTGATGAGGTGGTAGCCGTAGGCGCCGGCATCCAGGCCGGGGTCCTCAAAGGGGAGGTCAAGGATATATTGCTTTTGGATGTGACTCCCCTTACACTGGGCATCGAGACCCTGGGTGGAGTGATGACGCCCCTCATCCCTCGCAATACCACCATACCTACGGCCAAGAGCCAGATTTTCACCACTGCCGCCGATAACCAACCCAGCGTGGAGATCCATGTGCTGCAAGGGGAGCGCACCATGGCCGCCGATAACAAGACTTTGGGCCGATTCGTCCTCGATGGGCTGCTGCCATCACCTAGAGGTGTCCCCCAAATCGAGGTCACCTTTGACATCGACGCTAACGGTATTGTGAGCGTAAGGGCTCAGGACAAGGCTACTGGTAGGGAGCAGAAGATTACTATCACCGTTTCCAGTGGCCTTGGCAAAGAAGAGGTAGAAAAGATGCGGCACGAGGCGGAAACATTTGCCGCCGAGGATACGCGGAGGCGGGAAGAGGTGGAAACCCGCAACACCGCCGATAGCCTGGTCTATACCGCTGAAAAAATCCTGCGAGAGCAAGGGGAAAAGGTGCCCACCCCGGTGAAGGAGCAGGTAGAGGGCAAGATTGCCGCCCTCCGTTCTGCCCTTCAAAGTGGCGATCTAACCAGTATCCGTAGCGCCACGCAGGAACTCTCTGCTGCTTTACAGCAAATAGGGGCCGCTGCCTATCAACAATCGGGGACGCCAGGCCCTGGAAGTCAACCTCCTCCCGGTGGGCCCGATGAGGGTACCGTAGAGGGTGAATTTCGCGAGGTTTAGCTAAGCTTATAAGGGGTTATTCCGAAAGGGGCACCACGCGGTGCCCCTTTGGCTTGAGGAATGGAGGTTATGAAGAGTAAAATAGCCTGGGGAGCCTTGATAGGGGTGCTTTTCTTCGCCTTGGGGTGCCAAAAGACAGAGGAAACTCCTATCCCCTCTGCTACTCCTGAGGCCTCGGCCCTTCTGGCTCGGGCCGGGCAAGGGCTAGAAGCCGCCTCTAGCTACCGGTTTACTATCAGCGCTACCTACTACTGGACCTTTGAGGGAAAAGAGCAGGTGTGGACGTTTACCGGGGAAGGAGCCGCGGCCAAGCCCGATAAGTTTCGCTCTCTTATGGAGGGCACCGCTGATACTACTCTGGGCATAGAATTGGTAGGAGGAACAATAAAGGCCTGGGATAGTCGAGGGGACATTGCTAATCCATCAACTACCTTTGGCGGGCCCGGCGTTGGGGCTGCTCCCTATACTGTTATTGCCTATTTCAAAAACCCGGATCAGTCCATGTATTTGGGTGAGGCAACCGTGGATAATTTGCATACTCATCATCTCAGCTTCATTCCCCAACTGGCCCGAGTGGCTCAATTGGATACTTATCACGCCAATGACCTGAAAAGGGTTACCTCAGTAAAGGGTGAGGTTTGGATTGATGAGACCGAAGCTAGGCCGCGGCGGATAAGTGTCGAGGTGACATCTCTGGCTAGCGACGGCTCCGCGCAGCGGGTAATAATTACATTAGATTTCGTCGATTTCAATAAACCGGTAGGATTTTGATGACTGCCAAACGAGATTATTATGAAGTCCTGGGTGTAGATAGGAACGCTACGCCAGAGGAAATCAAGAAAGCCTTTCGGCGCTTGGCCCTGAAGTATCACCCGGACCGCAATCAAGAGTCAGGGTCTGAGGAGCGGTTCAAGGAGATCAACGAGGCCTACGAGGTCCTTAGCGACCCGGAGAAGCGGGCCAATTACGATCGCTTTGGACATGGCGGGCCCTCGCCCTTTGGCGACTTCGGTGGCTTTGGAAGCTGGGGCGAGATTTTCGATGCCTTCTTTGGGGGAACGACCACCACTAGGGTTCGGCGTACTGCCCCTCAGCGTGGCGATGACCTCCGTTATATCCTGGAGCTTACTTTTGAGGAAGCGGTATTTGGTTGTGAAAAGGACGTAACCATAGCCCGCTGGGAAAGTTGCTCCCGCTGTCGGGGTGTGGGTAGCGAACCCGACAATCCACCTGTTAAATGTCCTCGATGCAATGGCTCCGGTGGGGTCCGCCGCACCCAACGGAGCATCTTTGGCCAATATGTCAACGTTACTCCCTGTGACTATTGTCGTGGGGAGGGTAGAATAATTATGACCCCTTGCCATCAATGCCAAGGCCAGGGTAAGGAGCGTAAGCCCCGCACCATTAGGGTTCAAATTCCGGCAGGGGTGGATGATGGCTCCCAGGTCCGTTTGAGTGGTGAGGGAGATATGGGGATATTGGGAGGTGGCCCGGGCAATCTCTATATCACCCTACGCGTCTCGGAGCACGAGTTTTGGAAACGGCAAAACAATAATATCCTTTACGATCTGCCCGTCAACTTTGCCCAAGCCGCTTTGGGGGACGAGGTGGAGGTGCCTACGGTGTACGGCAAGGTTCCTCTCAAAATCCCCGCGGGCACCCAAACCGGCGCTATGTTTCGTCTTAAAGAGAAGGGAGTGCCTCACCTTCGGGGGACAGGAAGGGGAGATCAACTAGTTCGGGTGTTGGTGGTTACCCCTCAGCATCTGGACGAGGAACAAAAGAAGCTTTTCCAAGAGCTGGCCCGTTCTTTGGGTAAAGCAGTGACCCATCAAGAGGCTAAAGGTTTCTTCGAGAGGTTCAAGTCCGCCTTCGGTAATAACCCTTGAAGTGGCTAGAGTGGAGCCTGCAAGTTCATGTGGATGATGAGGAAGTGGTGGCGGCGGTTCTGGGGGATTTCGGCTATGGGGGCGTGGTTGTCGAAGAAGCCTTCTATCCCACCTCCGACGGCCAGGGCTACACCATTGATCCCGATGGGCCAACAGCTATAAAAATCTATCTACCGCAAGATAAAACTCTTTCCCAAAAGATCCGGGGGCTACGGCGGGCTCTTAAAGGGCTGAATCTTTCCCATCCCTGGACATTGTTGGCTAGGCGAGAGATAGAAGAGGTCGACTGGGCTGAGACCTGGAAGGCCTATTTCCCAGTTATGCGCTTAAGCCCTCGCCTGGTGGTGAAACCTTCTTGGTGTGACTACGAACCAGCTCCGGGCGAGTTGGTTATCGAGCTAGACCCAGGCGCCGCCTTCGGTACTGGTCAACATCCCACCACCGCCATGTGCGCTCTAGCCCTTGAGGAGCTAGTGAGGCCGGGAATGAGGGTTTTAGATCTGGGGACAGGCTCGGGCATCTTGGCCATCGCCACTGCCAAGCTAGGAGCAGCTTCGGTTTTGGCTCTGGATATAGAACCGGTGGCGGTCAGGGTAGCTCAGGATAATGTGATAGCTAATGGGGTGGGAGGGGTGGTGGTAGTTAGGGAGGCCACTATAGAAAAGGGCTTGGAGCCTTTCGATCTGGAGGTGGCCAATATAACGGCCTCTGTCCTTATGCCCCTGGTGGCGAAAATGGTTGACGCGCTAAACCCTGGGGGCTACCTTATTTTGGGAGGGATCAATGCTGAGGCCGAAGAACGAATAAGCATAGCTCTGAAAGAGGTGGGGGCGACTTTAAAGGATAGCATTGCCCAAGACCAATGGCGGACTATTATCGGGCAAAGAGCCGTCGATACCGACTAAGGGGTTCAGGCTTTTAAGTTATTTTTTATTGAAGTCGGGGTCAAAACAATTTATACTGGAAAAAACTTTGACTTCGGCTCTGAGAGGAGTGAGATAGTGGAGGTCAAACATTCCAAGGAAGAAATCCTAGCCATACTGAACTCGGTGGAAGTGGCGGCGGTGGCTACTGCTGCCGGAGATCGGCTGAGAAACCGTATGATGCATTTTGCCGCAGACGATGATTTCAATCTCTACCTGGCCACCATGAAGGGCGACCCCAAAACATTACAGATGACCAACTATCCCTCGGTATCCCTTCTTGTCCACCAGGCTGCCCCCAGCATCAATGATGCCCAGGAGGTGGAGATCACTGGTAAAGCGCGTTTCGTGCGGGATGAGACCGAGCGACAAAAGGCTTTGGCCCTTACCGCGCAGCGGTCGCCCGTGGTCAAATATCTCACCGAAACTGGCAACGCCGAGGTATTGGATTGCATTAAGGTGGCGCCAGATACGGTGAAATATCGCGTCTTCAAAGAAATTGTCCAAGGAATGCCACCCACTGTAGTTGAATTTCCCGAACATCGAGCTACCGTTAGCGAAGGAGAGCTGTTATAGCTAAAACTTAAGAATTGGTGGATAGAGACGAGGGTGCCCTTTCTTACCGCCAGTATTGTCCCTATCATATTGGGAGCGGCCATAGCTTGGGAGAAAACCGGCATAATCAACTGGGGATATTTCCTGCTTACCCTGATAGCCGGCGTTCTGATGCAGGCAGGTGCCAACGTCATGAATGATTATTTCGACCATAAGAGCGGCACGGACGATCTGAACAAAGAGTTCGTTAGGCCTTTTAGTGGGGGCAGTCGTGCTATCCAGTTGGGGCTCCTCACCCCCTTGGAGGTGCTAATGGGTGGAATTTTCTATTTCCTCTTGGCTAGTCTCTTGGGCTTCTATCTAGCTTGGTCCAGAGGATTGCCCATCCTGGCGCTGGGGGCTGTTGGTCTTATCTCAGGCATGTTTTATACGGGGCGCCCCTTCTATTGGGTTAGTAGAGGGGTAGGCGAGTTGGTGATAGGGCTGAACTTTGGCTTGCTGATGACCCTTGGGGCTTATTACGTTCAGGCCCAAGCCTTTGCCTGGGCCCCAGTCGTGGCCGCTATACCGGTGGCCCTCCTCATCGCTGCCGTCCTCTATATAAATGAGTTCCCCGATTATAATGCTGATAAGGCAGTGAAGAAGCGAACCCTCGTTGTTCGGTTGGGTCGTGATAAGGGGGTCATTGGCTATGCCGTCCTTATTCTAGGGGTGTACCCCGCCATTTTGGCCGGTGTCATTACTCAGGTATTGCCGGCGGCAACGTTGTTAGCCATTTTGCCTCTCCCTCTGGCTCTCAGGGCCCTTTACTATGCTCGCCGCTACCATTCCCAGATTACTGAACTCATTCCGGCTAATGCCATGACCCTGGTAATTCACCTGGCAACTAGCCTGTATCTAACCATTGCCTATATTGGGGTAGGTTTTGGATCTCCCGGGTTTGGCTACGCCTCGGCGCTGGGACTACTTCTCAGCCTATATGTAGTGTACCAATATCGGCAGATTGAAATACGGGCTAGGGCTTCCTCCGGGGTCAAAACAGTGGTGCGTTAGCTCTGAGCGATAAGAAAGGCGCAGAAACTATTGGTGTCCCACAGGGTACTTTCCAGCACCACTGGGACACCAAGAAGGCGATGGAGAAGACCTAGGTCAAGGGAGCACAGCTCCCGATGGTGCTGGGCTAGCCGATGGTAAATACAGGCGTATCGTTTGAAAAGGTAATGGCCATCCTTCTCCTCCCAATCGGCCAGGTCGCCCCTTTCGGCAAAAATGGAGGCCACCGCCTTTACCCGCTGAGGAAGGCTCTTACCGTCCATCTGCGTAAGGTAGGGTTGGGCAAGGTGCTCAGCCAATCTATCCAAATAAAGAGCCAACTTTTCCGTGCCATCCCAAGCCTTAATCTCATCCAAAAGCCAGTCGGCCAATAGGTCATAAGCCTTGGGGAATAAATCCTCGGCCTCCTCCGTGAGAGCATACACAAAATAGGGTCGTCCCACTTGACCTCTGACCTCGGTAGTGGCTACCAGAGCGTCTCGCTCCAATACCACCAAATGTTGCCGCACTCCGGTAGGGGTAAGACCCAAGGCAATACTTAGCTCCTTCACTGTTGCCTTGCTCTTCTTTTTTAATAGCTCTAGAATTTCCTTGCGGGTAGCCTGCATCGGCATTTTTTCTGACTATTGCTGCTCCCTTCGCTTTCATGAATGCAGTTACCTCTTTGGCAAGCTTTACTGCCCAGGGCTTCTGGCTGTTCGG
>JACQTR010000013.1 GCA_016210705.1 Chloroflexota bacterium
GCCAGGAACTCCTTCCCCTCATGGAGAGCTACAATCCCCAGATGCGAGCTGTCCTTTTGCGTCTATCCAAATTAGCGGAGGAGGATTGGGATTTCCTTAATGATCAGGTGGATGGCCTCTGGAAGGAATTGGCAGAGCAAAGGCCTGGGCAGGTGAGCCTTCAACGTTGGGCGGTGGCCCAGCTACCCCTTAGTCTTAAACGGCTCCTATTGCGGAGAGCCATCCTCACTCTTCGCGGCCACTTGGGAAACATCGAGGACAACCACATCGAAAGCATAGCCCAGGCCCTTCTCAAGCCTTCGGGCACCACACTATCTTTGCCTGGAGGTCTAGTCTTTGCCGTGGAGTACGAGGTCTGCACCCTAGGGCTGCGGCCTGAGATCTCGCCTCTCTGGCCTCCACTAACGGGCGAAATCCCCCTAGCCATACCCGGGGAAACCCTTCTCTCTGGCTGGCGGGTCCAGACTAGCTTGGAGCCCTCCAAGCCTGAGCGTCCTAAGGCCCTAAAATGGCAGGCCCTTTTAGATTACGAACGGGCAGGAGACCAACTTCGGGTTCGCTCCCGCCGCCCTGGAGATAGATTCCAGCCTTTGGGGTTGAACCAGCCTAAGAAGCTCCAGGACTTCATGGTGGATGCAAAAATCCCTCGGGCGTGGCGAGACCGGATCCCACTGGTAACCTCCCCCCACCATATCCTTTGGGTTGTAGGATGGCGCATCAGTGAGCTAGCGAAGCTCTCCCCCTCCACCAAAACCGTCCTCTCTCTCCAATTCGAGCCCATTGAAAATCCCCCAAGGCTGAGTTAATATCAGTCTTAGAGGCCACTGGGCAAAGAGATATATTAGCTCCAGCGAGCAAGCATATTTAGGAAAGGATAGCCCCATCACGGGTCGAAAGAAAAAGCATGTTACTTTGGAACTTTAATCTACTCGCCGACAACCCACAATTTTTTTTATACTTGACTCTTATTACCGCCGCTGCCTTGGTGGTGGCCATCACCGGTCATGAGTTTGCTCATGCCTTGATAGCCACCCAATTGGGCGATCCCACAGCCAAGCGATTGGGCCGCCTTTCCCTAAACCCATTGGTTCACCTCGACCCTCTAGGCACCCTTATGCTCTTCCTAGCGGGCTTTGGCTGGGGAAAACCCGTGCCTGTGAACCCGTATCATCTCAAGAACGGACATAAAGAGGGAATGGCGGTGGTCGGGCTGGCTGGTCCCATGGCCAACCTGGCCACGGCGGGGCTACTGGGCCTTTTAATAAAAACCGAACTAGTAGCTTGGCGTTTTCCATCCCTTCTTAGCTACCGTTTGTCATCCGGCTGGGACGGGGAAATACTATTGGCCAATGTTGTCACCCTAGCCATTTTTTATAGTATTATTTTGGCAGTGTTTAACCTCATCCCGGTGGCCCCACTAGATGGCTACAATGTGGCTGTGGGCTTGCTACCAGGGAACCTTTCACGATCCCTAGCCCGAACCGCCCACTATGGCCCCATGATCCTAATGATGGTCATCGCTTTCGGCTGGTTTACTGGATTTAGTATCATATGGGACATCTTAAGGCCAATAATCAACGTGCTTTCCCTGCTTCTGGCAGGAAGGACTTTTTGAAATGTCAGGAGGGGTATTCTACCGGGTGCGACAATTTTCAAATTTAGCCTTTGCCAAGCTTAGCCCCAAGGAGAAGCAGATAATCTCCCAGCACCTAAATCCCGCCCAACAAGGGCTTTTTTACGCGATGCCCGGCCTAAGTCAACGCCACTGTTTAAACGTGTACCAAAGTTTGATAAAAGAAGGACATCAGGAGGATGACCTTCTTCAGACGGCTTTGCTCCACGACGTAGGAAAGGTTGGGGTTAGTTTATGGGTCAGGGTTTTTAGCGTGATAGTAGGAGCCATATCCTCTACCCTTTTACTAATGTTAGCTAAAGGCCCGTGGGGACGGGGGTTGGCCGCCAACCTCCACCATCCTCAACTAGGAGCCGATCTGATAGCCGCCACCGGGGCTTCGCCGTCTACAGTGTATCTAATCAGGAATCATCAAGCAAAGGAAAGCCGTGACCCTAGGCTTCTGGCTTTTCAGCGCGCCGATGGGGCACACTAGATTGGGGAAGACATGAGGAGATGATGGTATGAAACGCATTGTGATCATTGGCACGGGCCTTATTGGAAGCTCTCTAGGCCTGGCCTTGAAACAAGCCCAAGTAAAAGAGGTCGAGATCATGGGCTACGATCGGGAGCTCTCAGCCTCTTCTAAAGCCCTGAAGCGGGGCGCTATAGACAAAGTAGCCCGTAATCTAAAGGCGGCGGTGGCCGAGGCCTCCATGGTTATCTTGGCCACTCCGGTCATGGCCATTAAAGAACTTCTGAGCCAGATCGGCCCTGAGTTGTCTCAGAACTGCGTAGTTACCGATGCCGCCAGCACCAAAGTCCAGGTCATGAGCTGGGCTGAAGAGCATTTGCCACAAGGGGTCTCCTTCGTAGGGGGGCACCCCATGGCGGGGAAAGAAACCTCTGGGGTGAATAACGCTGAGGCCGACCTCTTCTCGGGCCGCATCTATTGCCTAACTCCAGGGAAAACCGCCACACCCGAGGCGGTGGAAACGGTGGTGGGACTGGTGGGCCAAGTAAAAGCTCGTCCCTTTTTCATCGATGCTGCCGAACATGATGGCCTGGTGGGTGCAGTCAGCCACCTGCCCATAGTCCTCTCCGCGGCCCTGGTATCCATGGCCACCAGTAGTCCTTCCTGGCAAGAGATGGCCAAACTGGCAGCGAGCGGCTTCCGAGACCTCTCCCGCCTGGCCTCTGGAGACCCTGACATGAACCGGGATATCTGCCTCACCAATAGCGAAAACCTGGCTCGTTGGATCAATATCTATATCCAACATCTTCTTCACTATCAAGAGCTCATCTTAGCCGGAAGCGAAGGCTTGGGGAAAGAATTCCAAAAGGTGCAGCTCCTCAGAGAGAAGTGGCTTATCCAGCCTGAGGGCCCTTGGGACGAAAAGACCAGCCCTGAGCTGCCGGGAGCCTTTCAAGCGCTCGAATCTATGCTCATTGGAGAGCGCTTGGCTGAACGCAGTCGCCAGATCGCCGAAAGATTGGAGGATAGAGCCAAGGGTTCCCCATCCTGACCTAACATGGAAGAACTAATTCGATCTCCCCATTCCCTTTACGGGCAACTAGCATCTCCTGGCGATAAATCCATCTCCCACCGCGCTGCCATCCTAAATAGCCTTGCCAAAGGCAGCGCTAGAGTCACTAATCTTGTCCTTGGAGCTGACGTCCAGGCTACTCTAAACTGTCTTCAAGCCCTGGGTGTGACCATGGAGCTGGATACAAGCCAAGAGGCCCCACTGTTGAACATTACCGGGGTAGGTACTGGAGGCCTGCATGAGGCCGGAGATGTCCTCAATGCCGCCAACAGCGGTACAACCCTTCGCCTGCTAACCGGCCTTTTGGCGGCTCAGCCCTTCCTTTCCTTCGTCAGCGGCGATAGCTCCTTACGCTCTCGCCCCATGGCTCGCCTTATTCACCCCCTACGCTTGATGGGAGCCGAGATTTGGGGACGGGGGGGAGATTCTTTAGCACCTCTAGCCATCAGGGGCAAAAGACTCCAGGGAATAGAATATTCATTGCCAGTAGCCAGTGCCCAACTGAAGTCGGCTATCCTTCTCGCCGCTCTCTTCGCCGAAGGCAGCACCACCATCATCGAGCCTGCTCCTTCTCGCGACCACACCGAGCGTCTCCTGGCCACTATGGGCGCTACTATAGAAATAAGCGGATCCCTAATTACCCTTAGCCCTAATTCGGTCCCTTTAACTTGCTTAGATATCCAAGTCCCTGGCGACATCAGTGCCGCCGCCTATTGGCTGGTGGCTGGCACTGTGCACCCTAACGCGCAGATTCAGATTCTCAACACCGGCGTAAATCCCACTCGAACCGGGGTCATCGATGTACTCCGGGCCATGGGCGCCCGAATCGATATGGAAAACCAACATTTTGTAGGGGGTGAGCCCGTGGCCGACCTCAGCGTAGAATCCAGCTCCCTAAAGGGGGTGGAAATCCGAGGCCCTCTCATCCCTCGCGCCATTGACGAGCTTCCCATCGTCGCCCTGGCCGCTTGCTTCGCTCAAGGCCAAACGGTGATCCGGGATGCTGGAGAGCTTCGAGTCAAAGAGAGTGATCGAATCCAAACCACCATCATCGAGCTGAGTCGGTTGGGAGCGAAGGTGGAAGAACTACCTGATGGCATGATCATTTATGGGGGAACTCCCCTTAAAGGAGCTACCTGTTCTAGCCACCGCGATCACCGTCTGGCCATGACTTTGGGCATAGCTGGCTTGGTTGCTGAGGGCGAGACCGTTATCCAAAACGCCCAGGTAGTAGCGGTCTCTTATCCCAGCTTTTGGCGCGATCTAAAGAGTCTGGCCCATGACTAAGGCTCCCCCACCCCTTCTTATCGTTCTCTCCGGCCCCTCTGGAGTAGGAAAGGACGAAGTTTTAGCTAGATTGAAACAGCGGGGACGCCCCATGCATTATGCCGTGACCAGCACCACTCGACCCCCGCGCCCCGGAGAGAAGGATGGCCAGCCCTATTACTTCCTCTCACCAGCCCAATTTCAGGAGATGATAGTCCAGGGCGAGTTTCTAGAGTGGGCCACCGTGTATGGTCATCGTTATGGAGTGCCCAAGAAAGAGGTTGGCCAGGCCTTAGCTAAAGGCATGGACGTCATGGTAAAGGTAGATATTCAGGGTGCAGCTACCATCAAGGGGCTTATCCCCCAGGCTCTCCTCATCTTCTTAGCCCCACCCTCCGAAGACGATTTAGTGGCCCGTTTAGAAAAGCGCAACAGCGAAAAGGAGGCTGATCGCCAACTGCGGCTGGAAAAGGCCCGAGAGGAAATGCGGTGGCTACCCTTGTTCGACTATGTTGTAACCAACCACCATGATCGTGTAGACGAAGCGGTGGACCAAATCGACGCTATCATCGTCACCGAGAAATGCCGCCAAAAACCTCGCCTGGTAAATATGTAAGGGGCAGAAGGTTAGCATGAAAATAGCCCATAAAAAAAGCCTTTATTCCCTCCTTGGCAGTGGTTTTATGGTCATCGGCTTAGCTATATTGGCCTCGGTGGCAGCATATCTGATTTACACTCGCTATACTCAGGCTCAACTCCGGAGCTTGGAAAAAAAAGAGCCTACCGCTGCCGTGGTAGTTCTGCCGGAGTCTACTCCTACTCCCCTTCCTACTCCCACTATGGTTCCCCATCCTCCCTCCCCAGCCAACCGCATCGTCATCCCCAGCATCGAGGTCGATGCCCCAGTGGTAGAGTTAGGCACAGTGATTCAGGACGGTGAACTGGTTTGGGATACCCCTAAACACGCCGTCGGCCACCTTAAAGGAACAGCGTATCCTGGAGAGGTGGGGAATATAGCCATG
This sequence comes from Chloroflexota bacterium, assembly GCA_016210705.1. GTDB lineage: Bacteria > Chloroflexota > Dehalococcoidia > JACQTR01 > JACQTR01 > JACQTR01. The sequence continues at coordinate 5,448 of JACQTR010000013.1, forward strand.
GCTGGACATATCAATAGCCCATTCAAAGGAGAAGGCAATGTTTTTAAGAGGCTACCCGAGATAAACTTAGGAGACACGGTTACCTTATACACCGCGTTCGGTCTCTACCTGTACCAAGTGAAAGAAACCAAGGTAGTCCTCCCTGAAGATACCTGGGTTCTTGACCCCACCCCAGAGCCAACCCTAACCCTCATTACTTGCGTCCCCGACTGGGTATGGAGCCATCGGCTTATAGTTACGGCTCGGCTGATAGAACATTTTCCCGCGGGCACCTAAATTGCAGGCCAGTTTCCCCATGCGGCCCACGGCGTTGACAGAAAAAGGGGAGCAAGTTAGAATCAAATTACCTTAAAGAAATGGCTAGAGGATATTTATGGGCCAAGAGCGCCCGATGTGGTTGTGGCTTAGCCTAATGGTTGGCATTGCTTTTTTGGCAGGGGTAATAGGTGGCAGCATCGCTGGAAGCCTGGTCACTCGCCTAGAGGCAGAGGAGCCTGCCTCCTCTCTCCTGCCAACCCCCATTAACTCCTACGTCACTATCACTGAAGAAACAGCTATTAGTGATGTGGTGACCAAAGTAGAGCCGTCCGTGGTCACCGTTGTCAATACTTTGTCCAGCCCCACAGGCCTACCTTTATCGATTGAAGAAACAGCCACTGGCTCTGGGGTGATTATCGACGAAAATGGGTATATTCTCACCAATGAACATACCGTAAGCGGCAGCCGCGAATTAATGGTGATCCTGCCAAGCGGGGAAAAGATGCCGGCCCAGCTTATTGGCACAGACTATCCTTACACTGACCTAGCTATTATTAAGATTCAATCAAAGAACATTTCACCAGCCCGGCTTGGGGATTCCAATGCCCTCAAAGTGGGGCAACGAGTGGTCGCCATTGGTAGCGCTTTGGGCTACCTTCCCACCTCAGTCACCCAAGGGGTGATCAGCGGTCTCCACCGAAGCTGGAACCGAGATGGGTTGATAATTGAGGATCTGATCCAGACCGATGCCGCCCTCAATTTCGGTAACAGCGGTGGGCCTTTGATTAATTTGGCCGGGGACGTCATCGGCATCAACACGGTGGTCATTCGCCGCTCCAACGCCGGGGAGGCGGCCGAGGGGCTCGGCTTTGCCATACCTAGCAACACCGCCGCCGTTATTGCCCGCCAACTTATAAGTAGGGGCAAAGTCTCTCGCCCCTACTTAGGAATTAGCCACCGAGATATAACCCCAACCACTGCCTCCCTATACGGACTGGCCGTGAACTATGGGGCTTACATTACCCAAGTAAGCTCTGGTTCCCCCGCCGCTCGTGCTGGCCTCAAGGAAGAGGATGTCATCACCAAAATCGGCGAAATCCCTTTAGATGACCAGCATCCGTTTCTCAACGTCCTCATGAAGTTTGAGCCTAAAGAAAAAGTGCCAATTACTATAAATCGCGCTGGTAAAGATATGATCGTAGAGGTAACCTTGACTGAAAGACCTTAAGGTTAACGCAATCCCTGATCTAGAGTGACGCATTGTACATTTAAGTATAAGGAGTTTAAAGGAGTTGATGGAGATAGGCCAAGGGGGTAGAAGCAAGACCGAGAGAATATTTATATATCGTCTTCTTAATTATAGCCCGTGGTTGATGGCTTTTTTGGCCCTCTTAATAATGGTTGGCTGCCGGGGCAACAATAAGCCTTCCCCCACTAAAACAGCTACTGCCGGGGTAGAGATCACTACTCCTACTGCTACTCCTACTCCTACTCCCACCCTTACCCCTACCCAGACGCCTACACCCACCCCCAAGAACTCTAGCCCGCCTACGCCCAGCAGGACACCTACCCCCGTACCTAATAGGACACCCACCCCCACATCGACTCCAGAACCAGGGTCTCCTTCTACCCCTACTCCAACTTCCGTCCCTTCACCATCGCCCACGCCTACCCCTACCCCAAACACAACACCCACACCTCCCCCAGGAGGCAACCCATATTCCGGAGTAGGCTATGGAATGCAGATAGACCCGGGCAATGACCTGCCCCGAGCCCTGAGTATGCTGAAAGGTGCCGGCTTTCAATGGGCCAAGGCCCAGATTCGTTGGGAAGAGCTGGAACCCTCCAAAGGCAACATCAACTGGGGCAATATCGATTACATAGTTAATACCGCACAAGCCTCTGGCGTGCGCTTGCTTTTAAGCGTAGTAACCGCCCCCACATGGTCGCGACCCCCAGATACCGATTTCTCTGTCCCAGGACCTCCAGCCAATCCCCAAGATTACGCCGAATTTGTAGGCGCTATGGCCAGCCGCTATCAAGGGAAGGTCAACGCCTATGAGATCTGGAATGAAGAGAACTTGTGGTATGAGTGGGGCGGTGCTGGTAAGATGAACGCCGCCCAATATGTAGCCCTCCTTAAGGCCGCTTATATCGCCATCAAGGCCGCCGATCCTGGAGCGGTAGTCCTCACCGGGGCTCCCACCCCCGCTGGAGATGTAGGCAATCTGGCTCGGGATGACGTATCCTTCTTCAGGGAGATGTATCAAGCGGGAATGCAAGGCTACTTCGATGCCGTCGCTGCTCACCCCAGCGGCTACAACAACCCCCCCGATGATGGCCCATCACAAAATAGCACTGGCACCAACCTTGATGGCTACACCAGCACTTTCAAAGGTCATTGGAGCTTCTACTATCGCAACTTTGAGAACTATCGCCGAATCATGGAAGAGTTCGGCGACGCCAACAAACAAATTTGGTTCACCGAGTTCGGTTGGGCTTCCTCACCCAACCCCTATTCCGAATACGCCTACGCCCAGGACAACACCGAGGAGGAACAAGCCCGATATTTAGTCAGCGCCTTCGAGATAGCCAAAGCCAAAGGATACATAGGGGCTATGTTCATCTGGAACCTGAACTTTGCCCAAAGCGCTGATGCTCAAGACCGCTATGCCAAACGAGCTTTCAGCATTATCAACCCCGATAGCTTGTGGACGCCTCGTCCCGCTTACTACGCCCTAGCGGCCATGCCTAAATAGGAAGACATACCTTGACACAGAGGGAAAGGATAATAAATAGCAGCCAATGCGGGTTATTGGTGGTACGGCCAAGGGCTACCCTTTAAAGGTGCCCAAGGGTATTTCTATCCGGCCCACCTCCGACCTGATAAGGGGGGCTCTCTTTTCCATGTTGGAATCTATGCTCAACGAGTGGGATCGGATATTAGATCTTTACGCCGGCACAGGCGCTCTCGGCATCGAGGCCCTTAGTCGAGGGGCACAGTGGGCCGATTTTGTAGAAGAAAACCGTCGGTGCTGTGCCGTTATCAACCATAACCTAGAGCGCACCCAGCTAATAAGCCAAGCCCATGTGTATTGCGCCAAAGTCGAGAGGGCCATTACCTTCCTTAGCCAAGAGTATAAGGTTATCTTGTTAGACCCACCTTACGACGCCAACCCAAGCGCCATCCTTGAAAAATTGGTTCGTTCACCTTTGGCAGGCAAAGAAACCATCATTGCCACCGAACACTTCTCCCAGCGCGCACTAGAGCCCAACTACAATGGCTGGCAAAGGATAAAAGAACGCCGCCACGGAGATAGTTGCATAACAATATATCGAGCGGAGGATTAGAACATGACCATAGCCCTATACCCCGGTACTTTCGATCCAATAACCAACGGCCACTTAGATATTGCCAGGCGAGCATCGGCCCTCTTTACCAAGCTTATCATCGCCGTCTATGCCACCCCGGCAAAGAACATCCTCTTCTCTGTGGAGGAAAGGGTAAAAATGGCAGAAGAGGCGATAAGGGGGTGGCCTAATGTGGATGTACAAGCCTACACGGGGCTAACGGTGGATTTCGCCCACCAAAGAGGCGCTCAGGTGGTCGTGCGAGGGTTAAGGGGCGGCGCAGATTTCGATTACGAGTTCGATATGGCCCTGATGAACAAAAAAATAGCCCCTGAAATAGAGGCCATTTATTTAATGACCAGCTTGGACTACCTCTACATAAGTGGTAGCAGGATAAAAGAGGTAGCCGAATTGGGGAGAACAGTGAGCGATTTGGTTCCTCCCCATGTGGTCACAGCTTTAAAAAAGAGGTTCGCCATCCCTCAAGGAAACCTTAACAACTCAGTTAGGGAGACCCCTCTTTAAGCCTTAGCCAAGGCCGCCAACTGGGAGAAGGCCCTACTATCGGTGGCGGCTATCTCCGCCAATATCTTACGATCTAAGGCTATCCCCGCCCGCTTTAAGCCAGCAACGAATCGGCTATAAGATAGCCCATTCTCCCTAGCGCCAGCGTTAATGCGGATGATCCACAATCGTCTTAAATCGCCCTTGCGATCCCTGCGATCTCGATAGGCGTAACTCAGGGCTTTAAGCATAGACTCATGGGCGC
>JACQTR010000194.1 GCA_016210705.1 Chloroflexota bacterium
AGCGGGTGGTGGAGAGCCTGCGCGGCGTGGGGAACAAGAAAGATATTGGTGCCCTGTTGCGAAACTCTTGTGCTCCCCTAGCCTTGGAGGACGACACCGTGGTTTTGGGCTTTTACTGGGCCTTTCATAAGGATATGATCGAAGAGGTGGAGAACCGTCTTTTGGTGGAGGAGGCTCTCACCAAGGTCTTGGGCGCTCCTCACCGGGTGCGTTGCGTCCTAACCCCTCGCAACACCCGCAAGCCAAGTCCTCTAATGAAGGCGGCCATCGACATGGGAGCCAAGGTAGTGAACACCCAACGAGGAGAGAAAGATGAATAGGGATTTTTTGCGTCAAGCCCAACAGTTGCAGGCCAAACTGGCTAAGGCCCAGGAGGAGTTGGCCCAATCTACGGTGGAGGCCAGCGCCGGAGGCGGAGCCGTAACCGTGGTCATGGGTGGCGACCAAAAGGTTAAGTCTATAAAAATAGACCCCCAGGCGGTGGATCCCCAAGAGGTGGAGTTGCTGGAGGACATGATTATGGCCGCGTTGAACGAAGCCCAGGAAAAAGTCCAAGAGCTAGCCCAGAGTCGCCTGGGTGCCCTAACGGGCGGCCTTAATATACCTGGTTTGAGGTAAAGCCTTGAACCTGAATTTTCCTCCCCTGGCCGAGCCGGTGGCCCGCCTCATGGAGGAGTTCCATAAGCTCCCGGGCATCGGCCCCAAAAGCGCCGCTCGCCTTACCTATTTCCTACTGCGCATGCCTGAGTCTCAGGCCAAAGCCCTGGCCGAGGCTATCCTCGCCGTTAAGGAAAAGATAATACTTTGCTCCATCTGCCAGAACCTCACCGATGCCGACCCCTGTTCTCTATGTCATGGCGAGACGCGCGACCCCAGTATCATCTGCGTGGTGGAGGAGCCTCTGGACATCCTGGCCCTGGAGCGCACCCGAGGCTATAAGGGCCACTACCACGTTCTCCACGGCGTCATCTCCCCTATGGACGGCATCGGCCCCGACGACCTGAAGATAAAGGAGCTTCTGGCCCGCCTCCAGGGAGGGACGGTGCAGGAGGTCATCCTGGCCACCAACCCCAACCTGGAGGGGGAGGCCACCGCCATGTATCTCCAGCGCCTCATCGCCCCCCTGGGGATACGGGTCACCCGCCTGGCCCGGGGGCTGCCCGTGGGCGGCGACTTGGAGTACACCGACGAGGTCACCCTGACCCGGGCATTGGAGGGAAGGCAGGAGTTATGAAGTGCAGTCAAACTGACCATACGCTGCCTTTGCCTGTCATTGCGAGGCGCGAAGCGCCGAAGCAATCTCTAAGGGTTCGCGAGATTGCTTCGCTTCGCTCGCAATGACGTCGCTGCACCTGGAGGGAAGGCAGGAGGTGTAGAGAAGTTAATGGAAGGCTTCTCACAGTTTACTCAAATTATTAGCGACATCGCCTTAGGCGCCTCGGCTATCATAGTCGCGGTAGTTGGCTTCAAAGGGCTGCGCAGTTGGCGCGCGCAGCTTAAAGGAAACGCCGAATATGAAGTGGCCAGAAGGCTAATTAGATCGGCTCTAGCTGTGCGCGACACCATCTATAATTACAGGGGGTTTCTGACGTATTCTGGAGAATCCATTGACCGCAAACGTAGCACATCTGAAGCTGAGCCGGAGGCCATAGTCCTTGATGAAGAATTCGCCCACCGAAATCGTTTAATAGAAGTCCAGAGAGCTAGATCAGATTTACACCAAGCTGCTTTGGAGGCGGAGGCCCTTTGGGGCAAACCTGTTAATAAGGCTTTAGGCCCCTTAGTCGCGTGTATGAGTGAAATTTTTGCTACTCACTCTAGTTACTTCGATTCGAGATTAAATCAAGCAAAGGGACGATATGTAAATGTCGAATATCTTAAAACATGCTCTCTTATCATCTACTCCCGAGGACCTGAAGATGATTACTCAAAGCGTTTGGACAAAGCCATTGAGACGATTGAGACTGAGTTTAGAAAATATCTAAAGTGAAGCAACATCCCACTAAGGATCTCTCAATTTCAACGCCTTTATAATAAGCTACGCGTCTCGTTACCAAGTTTAAAAATAGAGGTTATAGCCCTTAGAAAGGAGGTCTCCCATGCCTAGAGTCATCCACTTCGAGATCCACGCCGATGACCCCGAGCGGGCGGCCAAGTTCTACACGGACGCCTTTGGCTGGAAGATCGAGAAATGGGAAGGCCCCGTAGAGTACTGGCTGGTCATGACCGGCGAAGAGGGCCAGCCCGGCATCGACGGCGGCATCAGGCGCCGCGCCAACCAGGGCGCCACCTGGAACAGCATAGATGTTCGCTCAGTGGATGAGTTCGTCCAGAAGATCGTTGCTTCGGGAGGCAAGCTGGTGAGCCCCAAAACGGCCATTCCCGGCGTGGGCTATATGGCCTACTGCGCCGATACCGAGGGCAACGTCTTCGGCATCATGGAGACAGATACCTCGGCCCGGTAGCTAAAGGGGCTTTGCCCAAGTCATTCTGAGCCCAGCGCTTCCGTCATTCTGAGCGCAGCGAAGAATCTACGCCCGCCCAAAGTTCACCCTGAACAAAGCGAAAGGACAAGAGGATAAATACCTATGAACCCTTCCTTAAGAACAGGATTTACCTTTGGTTTAACCTCAGGAATAATTACCACGGTAGGACTCATAGTAGGTTTACATTCTGGCACCCACTCCAAACTGGCCGTTATTGGCGGTGTGCTAACCATAGCCATCGCTGACGCCTTCTCCGACGCTTTGGGCATCCACATCTCCGAGGAATCGGAATGCCAGCATACCGGAAAAGAAATATGGGGCTCTACTATTTCCACCTTTCTCTCTAAATTCGTTTTTGCCCTGATATTCATCGTACCGGTCTTATTATTTAATAGATTCTCCGTAGCCATCGTGGTAAGTGTGACTGTGGGGTTGCTAATGTTGGGCATTCTCAGCTTTATGATAGCCAGAGAACAAAAAGCCGAACCTTGGCGAGTGATCTCGGAGCACTTAGGCATCGCTTTGTTGGTTATAGTCCTGACTCACTATGTCGGCGACTGGATTTACGCTACATTTAGTTAGTTCTTCCAGTTATTGCACTTTGTGGTAAAGTAAAATTAGTCAATGGCACATTTCTTATGGCTTATACCGCTAGGATTAATAATAGGTGCTTATGGGACACTGATAGGCGCTGGCGGCGGCTTCCTTTTGATGCCCATCCTCCTCTTACTTTATCCTCATGAGAGCCCGGAGCTGCTCACCAGCATTTCCCTGGCCGTAGTTTTCTTTAACGCCTTGTCTGGCTCGGCGGCATACGCCCGGATGAAGCGGATCGATTACCGATCGGGCCTATTGTTTTCAACCGCCACCGTCCCGGGCGCGATCCTCGGGGCCCTCACCACAGCCTATATGCCGCGCCGGCTATTTGATGGCGTTTTCGGGCTTTTGATGATCGCCGTATCGGCTTATCTGCTGTTACGTCCAGGTAAGGAGAAGGAGCCTGAAAGTAACAACCTTGGCTACCGCATCACTCGGCGTATCATCGACGGGGATAGCGTAAGCCATGCTTATTCCTATAACCCCGCGGTTGGCGTGGGATTAAGCCTATTCGTCGGCTACGTCTCCAGTTTGCTGGGTATCGGTGGCGGTATCATCCACGTACCAGCTCTGGTCTATTTCTTAAACTTTCCGGTGCACATTGCCACCGCTACCTCTCACTTCATCTTGGCTATCATGGCTTTAACGGGAACCCTGGTGCACATAGCTACCGGCATATTTTCACACGGTGTTCGGCGTACGATATTTCTGGCTATTGGTGTACTCTTGGGGGCGCAACTGGGGGCGCGACTTTCTACCCGCTTTCACGGGAAACGGATTATTCAAGGTTTGGCTATCGCCCTAGGATTTGTAGGCATTCGGATCCTCATTATGGCGTTATGACCAGGCCACGAGTTTACAAAACAGAGGCTATAGTCCTCAAAGGGATGGATCTGGGCGAGGCCGATAAGATCCTGACTCTTTACACCCCCTATCTGGGCAAGCTCAGCGCCGTGGCCAGGGGAGTACGCCGACCCAAAAGCAAGTTAGGAGGACATTTGGACCTCCTGACTCATTCTCAGCTCCTTCTGGCCCAAGGGAAAAGCCTGGATGTAATCACCCAAGCCCAGACCCTGGACAGCTTCCTTCCTTTACGGCAAAACCTGTGGCTCACCGGCTGCGCATTGTACGCCGCCGAGCTGATTGACCGTTTCACTGCGGAGAGGGTGGAAAATCCCGCCCTATACAGGCTTCTTCTCAACGCCCTAAACTGGCTAATACAAACCCTGGATGCAAACCTCACCCTCCGCTATTTCGAACTCCATCTCCTCGAGCTTTTAGGCTACCGTCCTCAGCTTCAACAATGCCCCCTCTGCCAGACTCAGCTAAAGCCTACCACTAACTTCTTTAGCCCAGCCCATGGCGGTGTCCTCTGCCCAAGCTGTGGAACCCTAGAGGCCGAGGCTCGCCCTATATCTCTGAACACCCTAAAAGTAATGCGTTATCTTCAAGGAAACGACTACGGGATAGCCAGCAAGCTGCGCCTGGATGGCGGATTGGCCAAGGAGTTAGAAACCACGATGGGAGGTTACATCCGCTTCCATCTAGAGCATGAGGTCAAATCGGTGGCCTTCCTCAATGACCTACGGCGGCAAGAGGCCAAAGCTCACCCCTTCGGCCCCCTGAGCCCGGGACTAAGGCAATGATCCCCATATCAGATGAACTGAGACGGCGTCACTTTCCCATCATCAACCTGACCCTTATCCTCATCACCACCATCGTCTTCATCTACGAACTGACCCTAAGCGGGAACCAACTCCAGAGGTTGATAATGTCTCTGGGAGCCATACCTGAAGAGATCGTGGCCGGCCGAGACATCCCTCCCCCTGGCCCCCACCCTTTGTGGTTGACTCTCATCACCTCAATGTTTCTCCACGGGGGCTGGTTCCACTTTGGAGGCAACATGCTCTACCTTTGGGTCTTTGGGGATAATGTAGAGGATGCCTTAGGAAAAATAAAGTATCTCTTTCTTTACTTGGCTAGCGGCATCATCGCCGGTGGGGCCCAGATATTGAGCAACCCAAACTCGACTATGCCCAGCATCGGTGCCAGCGGGGCTATCGCCGGCGTGTTAGGGGCTTATCTTCTGCTCTACCCCCGTGCCCGGGTTGAAACCTTGGTTGCCTTCGGATTTTTTATAACTCTTATACCGGTGCCGGCCATTCTACTTATCGGTCTTTGGGCGGTAATGCAGTTCTTCAATGGCATCGCCTCCTTAGGAATAGGGGTGGCCCAGACCAGCGGGGTAGCCTATTGGGCCCACGTGGGAGGGTTTGTAGCTGGCCTAGTACTGGTGAGCGTGTTGAGGCGTAGGCTCTAAAACCCACCTCCCCAACCCCCAAGAAGTCTTTGCAGCCGGGGAGCAATCTGCGTCCACAGCCAATAGCGAGCGGGAGAGCAAACGTAATCCAGGGCCCCACCGTGAACCACCAAGTTGCCCCCAAACCCCTGCTTGAAACGATAAACCCCCCACAGCCCGCCCCGACGGTTGACCGCCTCCGATAGTGAAGTGCCGGGAGCCTCGTCAGGAATACCCCAAAGATCATAGCTGGTACAGCCCTGCCCCTTGGCCCATTTCATGGCCTCCCACTGCAATAGGTAATTTGGCATGAGTTGGCGGTGATGGGAAGCGGAGGCACCATAGAGGTAAATGGCCTCACGACCAAAGATAGCCACAATAATTCCCGCTAAAATCTCACCTTGATATGATGCCAAAAACAACCGCAATTTATCCCCCAAAATCCTAAAGGCTTGCTCATAATAATCCCGGCTATGGATAGGAAAATCATCGCGGGTTCCGGTCTCCCGAAGTAGGCGATAAAAAATAGGTAATTCCCCAGTCCCCCCCTCGGTTACCTGAACCCCCTTCCGAGCGGCTAACCCAATGTTGTAGCGCGTTTTTGGCTTTTGAGCAGAGGCGATAACTGATATGTCGGGGGTTAGATCCACGACCATGGTAGTTTTGGGTTGTATAGTCAATGGAGAGGGACGAAATCCCGCCGACAGCAAGGCCCTGGTCTCCCTACCTGATGGCTCCATTTTAATAAATATGGCTCGCCTTCGGCGGGCCACCTCCAAAAGGGCTGATAGAAAGGGTCGTGCCTCAACCTCGTCATCTAAGGCCACCAATGGTCCCCGGGGAACGTAAGCCATAGTCCCCAAGGGAGTGCGCCGAAATAAAACCTGAGCCGCTGCCACCGACCTTCTCCCGCTTTCCTGAGCCCAACGCTCAACGCTCCAGCCAAAGTGGCTTTTAAACTGTCCCCACTCGTAGCTCTGCAAAAAATGGGCCTGAGGTAAGTCAGCCACCAGGGCATCCCAATGACTGGGGGCATCAATCCGGCGCAATTCCGGGCTTAGCGAGGGAAGGTCGGCCACCTGTCCCCTATTTCATGCGCTGGATTACGTAATCCACCAACTCCAAAAGGGAACGCCGATGAGGCCCATCAGCCAATCCATCCAGGGACTGCCGGGCCTGGGCACAGAATTCCTCTGCCACCTGGTAGGAGTCCCTAATAATAGTAGAGCTACGAATCATCTGGATGGCCTGTTGTAGATTAGCCTCTTGGCCTTGTTTAGCGAAGAGTTGAAGGATAGGGTTGCCCTCAGGATAACGCTCCAAAAGTAGAATGGCAGGGAGGGTAAGGGTGCCTTGAAGGAGGTCGTTGGCTACGGGCTTGCCCATCTCCTTGCTTTCCCCCATGAAGTCCAAAATGTCATCAACGATTTGAAAAGCCATGCCCAACTGATAGCCATAATTTTTTAGGGCTTGGATCTCGATCTCGGGAGCTTGGCTCAATATGGCGCCGGCCTCAGTAGCTGCGGCGAAAACGGAGGCTGTTTTATCGCCGATACGGTCGAAATAATGCTGGCGCATGGGATGCCAATCATAGGCACTGGAAACCTGGCGTAATTCACCCCGACAAACAGTGCCGAGTATTTGAGCAAAAAGCTGGGTAACCCGTTGATTGCCCGTCTTAATCACCAAGGCCGCCGCCTGGGCAAAAAGATAATCCCCCACCAGCACCGCCGTACCCCCGTTCCATAGACTGTTCAGCGTGGGATGACCGCGGCGGACAACCGAGTTATCTATGGTGTCGTCATGCACCAGCGTAGCGGTATGAAATAGTTCCACCCCCGTGGCCATAGGAACCAATAAGGACGCATCATAACGATGAAACTTTCCAGCGAGGAGAGTAAGGGTAGGGCGAAGACGTTTGCCACTGTTTTTTAAAATATGGCTCAGTAGCTCCCCCAGCCAGGGGAAATCCGCCTTGGCGACCACCTGAATGCCCGCCTCCACCTCCAGAAGTTCCTCACGAACCGGCTCATAAATAGAGGCCCTCTCCACAAGACTCCTTTCTAAGGCCCCAAATAAATACTATTACTATGTGAAAGGTTTAGCCACCCAGACGACTGGTCTCTGCGGCCACCATATCCTCTTCTAGTTTGGTAAATAGGGGCTGAGGCCGATACAACCTTTGACCTGGAGGCGGAACCTCAAAAGCCCAGCCTTGCACCTCACCCTCGTAACCCAAAAGGTTGTGCAACCGTTGCGAGCTAAAGGGCAGGAAGGGACAAAGGACCGTCTTTAAGCAGGCCAGAACACCCAAAACCACCCCAAAGGTGTTGGCAACACCCTGGCGGTCTTGGGTCACAGCTTTCCAAGGGGATTTACTATCCAGATAACGATTCGCCTCCTGGGCTAGGGACATAGCCGACCTGAGAGCCTCCCGAAACCGGCACCGAGCCAGGGAGCGATCCATAGCCTCCAAAGTATCTTGAGACTTGGCCAAAAGGGCCTGACCGTCTCCATCCAACTCCTTGTATGGTGGCACCACACCCTCGAAATGACGGTAAACGAAGGTCAGTACCCGATGAACCAAGTTACCGTAAGTAGCCACCAACTCATCGTTGTTACGACGCCAAAATTGGTGCCAAGAGAAATCGCTATCGGAGCTTTCCGGCATGTTTATAGAAAGGCAATAACGCAAAGGATCGGGGTCATAACGCTCCAGGTAATCGGGAACCCACACTGCCCAACGGCGGCTAGTGGAGAACTGCTTAGCCTCCATAGTTAAATACTCGTTGGCCGGAACATCGTAAGGAAGGTTCAAAGAGCCGTAGCCCATGAGCATGGCCGGCCACACCA
>JACQTR010000193.1 GCA_016210705.1 Chloroflexota bacterium
AATGTCCATGGCCAGCGTTATCAAGGTTGCCGTAATGCTTACTACCATGGATCAGGCTATACGGGAAGAGCGGGACCTTACTAGTTGGGAGTTGCAGCAACTAAGGCCCATGATCACCGAAAGCGACAATGATGCCACCACTGCCCTTTGGGATGAACTCGGTGGCGGTGCGGCTATAGAAGCTTATCTTCGTTCAATCGGCGTGACCGATATCGTGCCAAACTCAAGCGACTATTGGGGTGCCAGCCGAGCATCAGCTAAAGCCGTTGCACTTCTGTTTGCAAAAATCGCTTTCAGTGACATACTCGACCAACCGAAGCGGCAACTGGCTCTGGAACTCCTTAGCGAAGTGATACCGTCTCAGCGGTGGGGGGTTACCGCCGGAGTGCCGGACGAACAGCCGCCGGGTACAGTGATCGGGCTTAAAGACGGATGGTACCCCGCTAGATACGCATGGTGGGTTAACAGTGCTGGGATACTCGTGCCGGGAGATGCTCGTCCTGCTTATGCCATTGCTGTCCTGACCAGGGGGCAGCCGAGCTGGGAATATGGAATTGAAACTATAGAAGGTGTGGCCGAAAGGATATACACTGCCCTGAATGGTGCACCATGAGCGAGGCCACCAAGCTGGTGGCTCAGTCCTTTAAGCGGGATATACCTCGGATGAGCTGCTGTGTGGAATAATGATACTAAAGGCCGACTGTGCCGAGCCTTCTGAAGCAAATTACGGGGGTCAGGACAGAAGGGGAAAGGCGAAGGCCGTTAGCAAAATGAGGATTAACTCTTGATCTCTGAGCCATAGCCTTCTATAATAAGTTTAGAATATTCTAAATAAATTACATGGGGCCATGGTAATGCTCGAATACCAGCGGAACCGACTTTGTGATCTCCACGCTGCTATATGCAAGACCTTCGCCAGCCCGTGGCGGCTCCGCATCGTGGAAGCTCTTGGGGAAAAGGAATACACCGTATCGCAACTAGTGGAGTTGTTGGGCCTCTCCAAAAGCAACGTCTCCCAGCATTTGGGCACCATGCGGGAGAAGGGCGTAGTGGAGTACCGTCGCGAGGGCGGATACGTATTCTACCGCCTATCCAATCCCAAGATTCTTATTGCCTGCCGTCTTATGCGGGAAGTGCTCTTGGAGCAGTTTGAGCGAGCAGGAGAGCTGTCCCGCCTGGGAGTAGCCTATGGTAAAGACTCTTCAAACTAGGGATAAAAGATGGCAGAAAAAGATCACCGGAAAACGCTAATCATCCTCAATGACCCGCCCTACGGCACGGAGCGCTCCTATAATGGGTTGCGTCTGGCCACCGCTCTAAGCAAGGGTGAAGATGATGAGGTGCGGATATTCCTTATTGGTGATGCCGTTTTGTGTAGCAAGAGGGGGCAGCAAACCCCCGACGGCTACTATAACCTGGAGCGGATGCTAAGGGCGGCCTCGCGGCGGGGTGTTACCCTAAGCAGCGGGGCCTGCCTCGACGCTCGGGGCATTGCCGAGGAAGAGCTAGCAGAAAGCGTGCATCGAGGTTCCTTGGATGAGCTGACCGAGTGGACCCGATGGGCCGATAAGGTGATCGTGTTTTAAGCCAGGCAGCAATGGTGATAGCAACAAGGGCCATGACAACTCTCTGGAAAAGTATATTATGAGTACGGCTGTTATCGACCCAATAAAATATGAGCCCACTCATTGCGATCAAGGCCGCTGTCTGGCCCGAAAGAGCTGTCCAGTGAAAGCCATCTGGCAAGAGGAGCCGTACGCGGTGCCCTTCCTTAGTGCTGGACGTTGCAATGGCTGCTCCAAATGTCTCGCCGCCTGTCCGATCAAAGCGATTTATCTGGACGGCATCCGAGGCCAGACACGCTATGGGTAAATCTAAAGATATTCATCTAGTCTTCATACATTCTTCGTACATTCTTCATAACTACTTATTACACTTATAGGTGGAGGCTTTAAGAGGAGATTAGCCAACATGAACCAGTATACAAAGATAGCCTTGATTATTGGCGGCATTTTAGCCACTATTTTCATCCTCCTGCCCCTCCTTACCTGGATATTGCCTGACCCACAAGGTGTGGGCTCTGGAATGATGGGAGGCATGATGGGTTCAGGTATGATGGGGGGCTGGGGGTGGTTTATGCCCGTCTTCGGCATATTGTTCTGGGTGCTAGTAGTCTGGGGTATTGTAGCTCTGATACGCGGGGCAGGGCAGTCAGAGACCTCGAATTCAACTTCCAGTCGGCTTGACTCTGCCCTGGAAATCCTTAAACGTAGATATGCCCGAGGGGAGATCAGCAAAGAGGAGTATGAGGAAAAGAAGCGAGATCTGGCATAACAACCCTAATCAACGGGAGGGGAACAAATGACCATCAAACACAATGTCAACCTTGGAGCCTTGGAGAGCACCACCACTCGCGTTCAAAGGGAGCCCAGCCAAGGGAGGCGAATTAACCGGGTGGAGGGAACCTGGGACCTCCAAGAAGGAAGACCCCAGTTCGCTGCCGAGATCTCATTCGAAGGAGGGAAAACAACCCTTGAGTCTGACCAGCCCACCTTCATGGGTGGGGGTGGCACCAGGCCTGGCCCCATGCTCTACGCCCTCTTCGGCCTGGCCTCTTGCTTTACCGCCAGCTTCACCAGCGTGGCAGCGATGGAAGGCATCGAGCTAGAAGAGATCAAAACGGCAGCGGAGTTCGATCTTAATTTCGCCAAAGTCTTAGGTGTCGCTGATCTGCCTATTGTTGAAGAGGTGAGGGTAGCGCTAACGGTACGGAGCCCCGCCCCTAGAGAGCACATAGAACGGGCGCTGAGGCTAGCCGAAGAACGGTGCCCCGTTGTATTTTGCCTTTCCAACCCCATCCGCCTGGTAACCACCCTAAACACTACCTAGGTCAAGGGGAGAAAAAGAGGACTACAAACCCATTTTCCCTGGGTTCATAATGTCCTCGGGATCGAGGGCACGTTTTATTTTCTTTAAGACGTCCAGGCCTTCTCCCAACTCCCTTTCCATCAGGTGCGCCAGCCTTAGTCCAATGCCATGGCAATATTCCATGGACCCTCCTAAGGCTTGAGCCTTTGTTAGAACCTCGTCCACTGCTTGGGTCATTTTTGCTAAGGCTTCTTCCTCAGTACCTCCCTGCGCGAACATGACTACGGAAAAAAGCTCCGGTCGGTTCCAAAGGCCAAACTCCCAAATATTGACCCCGTGTTTGGTCGTGATCTCTTGACAGGCTCTGCGATATCCCAATACCTCAGAAGGAGAAATAGAAACATGAACGAAGTCGAGCTTTATATGGGGAGGTAGATTAGGCCAGGCAGAGACTTCACCTCGCTCTCTGGCCTCCAGATATCTATCTCCAGCCTCGTGCCTTGTTTCCCAAAACTCCTGTGCTTTTTGATCGCTCAACTCCCGACCCTCATAGCGAAAACAAATTTCGTTGGCCCGATTCTTTTGGATGTCCACCTCCCCTTGGATTCCCTCAAAGGCAATATAAAGGGTAGGAGCCGTTTGTTCAAAATGGAGAAGAGCTCTCACCTCTGGAGGCAAGAAGGATACATCCCTCTCACCGAAGTCTAGCAATGCCGGTTTAAGACCTAGGACATAAAGGCTTTGTATGGCTTTGAATCCCTGCTCAAAGCTGTTAAACTCTACAGCACAAAAAAGGCGCTCCTCAGGAATAGGGAAAACTTTAAGAGTGGCTTCAGTAACGATTCCAAAGCAGCCCTCGCTACCAACAAAGAGTTCTTTTAGATTTGGGCCGGTAGAGGTTTTGGGGACAGCCCTAATAGTTATTATTTGCCCATTGGGAAGCACGGCCACCAACCCCAGTACCTGTTCTCCCATAGAACCATATCTAGCTCCCAAATATCCCAAGCCGTTGGTGGCGATAGCCCCGCCTACGGTGGCTACTGGCAGCGACCAAGGATCGTGGCCCAACATCAGTCCCTTTTTATTGAGCTGAGCCTCCAAATCCTTTAGCACCACTCCGGCCTCCACCACAGCCATTCTGTCATCTTCTTTCACGGCCAGAATTTGATTCATTCCTCTTAGGTCAACCACAATGCCTCTCTCGATAGGGACTGCTCCACCCATTAATCCTGAGCCCCCACCCCAGGGAATAATTGCCCTGTGTTCGGCGGCACAAAGTCGGACAACAGCCGATACTTGACTGGTAGTTTTAGGCCGAACTACCGCTTCTGGCTTGGTAATCTTTGCCCAATCCTGCCAATAGCCCCGGTGCGGCCCTAAAGCGTCTCTACTGTAGCGTTCTTTGACCACATCTTCGATTAAGACGTTAGAAGAGCCTACTATAGACGCCAACCTTTCCCCCAGGGACATATCGTCCTTCATTTTGCTCTCCAATCTTCACTTAATCCTAGTGTATCAGCTTAGAGGCAACCCTATACTACCATAAGTCTCCACTGAGGACAGCATTCATTGACAATTATACAATTGAAGGTTAAATTGTCCCATGTTCTAGCGGTATGGCGAATGCAGGAAGGAGGTGAATCTATAAGACATATAAAATTAAGTGAGCGTGGTCCAAGGTCATATATAAAGGGAAAGGAGACCATAATGTTGTTCATGGTTACCCAAACCCATACTCCAGAGCATTGTCCCAAGGATGAGCACGGTGGAGACAAGCTCTTGTTTGACGCCACTGCCAAAGATATCGCTATTAAAGGGCGCTATGGTGCATGGTCAACCCATACTATTTGGTACGTAGTAGAGGCAGAAACTTACGAAGCCGTGCAGCGCCTTCTCGACCCTGGTATGAAGCGCTGCATGACCTATATAACCCCAATCGAGGACGTTACCAATCGTTAGTTTTTACGATAGTAAATTAGACAAGCGAGCCGCTTTATGGAGGCTCGCTTGTTATGTAAAAGTAAGCGGTGGCGTACTTTAAGCACGCTTTAACCGTATGATTATCTACGCTAGAGCCTTTTTATGGTGGCCACCCATTCTCGTGGCCCCTTCTCTTGGGAATCCCACTCGAATTGTCCTTCCCTCTCCATCATAAACTGGTAATGGAGTGGCCTGGGGTCATGATCGTTGACAAGAAGAAGGGTATCGCCTGGAGACAAATTATCAAAGATATCGAAGATCTTGGGATGCCTTTCCCAAGGTGGCATATCTCGCACATCTAAAGTAACGGTTTTATTAGTTGACATAGGTTATCCCCCTTAATCTAAATCTCAACGGATCTAGTTACAACCAAGGTACAAGTTTCATCCTTTGTCAGACCCAAGGAAACAGTAAATCCCAGTTGACCAGCCCACAAGGTAAAGGATTCGGAGCAATAACGGCACACCTCCGTCACTGTAAGCCCTAGGTTTTGGGCTACTGCCCAGCGGTGGCGACCCCAGCCACCGAGACAGCCATCGGTGAAGGCGAGCTCCGCCCGATCTTGGCTCAATAGACCAACAAGGAAAGACACCTTCGGATATAGAGTTCGAAAGGCCTCTACCTCTTTAAGGAGATATTCTTCAGCCGTAGGGTCGTCCTTGCCCATCCACCTCACCGCCCTCTGGCCCCACAGGTGCCTAGCATAATCTTCCGGCGTAAAGCCACGACGACAGGCAAAGGCCAAACCAGCCAACTCAAGACGAAGACGACTCGCAGCGGTCCGATGCCAAGCAGCGATTTGGGCTGTTGAGTGCCCCATTACTACCTCATCTTCAGATCAGGCAGGTGTTTTATCAACCCTCCTGGGGTGAGTCATTTTACTAAAATCTTTGGGTGGATGGATAGTCTCCAGCATCTCTAAAGAATCTAGGTTCTTCATACGTTGATAAATTGCTACCCAGGCACATTCTTTACTCTGGTCTACCTCACAATGTCCATCTTTATAGCCTCCACAAGGACCATTGAGTAAGCCTTTGGGACACGTAGCTAGTGGACAAATGCCTCCCGTCCATGCGAGAACGCACTCGCCACAAAGAACACAGCGTTCGTCGGTTCTGGTTAGGCGTTCCAAACGGGCCAAATACAGGCTGTTTAGAGCCGGGTAAATAGGCTTATCGGGGATGGCCATGGCTACGGTGCCGGTTCCAGCGCCGCAAGCCATCACCAAGAGCGCCTCGGCCTCTGCCACCTCGGCGGCATGAGCTCGTTGCAGCTCCCTCTTAGTTTTGCGTTCATCGCACGGTTCCTCCACCACCACCCAACCTGTTATGATCTTGCCCATGTCTTGCAACTTGCCCGCCATTTCCCGCACCTCAGTCTCGCCTCCGGTGTGCCAAGCGGTGGCACAGGAACCACAACCTACAATGAACAACCTTTTATAAGGGTTTAAATAACCAACAATCTCCGTAAATGCCTTCTGCTCAGTAACTATCATGTATTTTTCCCTCCTAAAGATGATTATCTAAGACAATTTCAAAAGGACATAAAATAGCACCTTCTTCACAAATTGTCTCACAATAAGTGCAATAGTCGCAATTCTCAGGGTTGATCACCCTGGCTTTGCCAGCAACTATAGCAACCGCTCGAGTCGGACACAAGATAACACAGTCACCGCATCCGGTACATTTTTCGTCATCAATCTCTGGTATCGCTAACGTCATCTTTAATCTCCTTGTCCCACAATCCAAAACAAAGGGGACTTTGTGTCTTCATCAAACATTATGATTTAGCAAAAGCCCCCTGTAAGCGACTTTTGTCTCAAGAAAGGTTCAGGGCATTAAATCATGTTCTTAAGAACCTCTGGCCTGAGAATAACAATGCGGCGCCCCTCGATCTTGATAGCGCCTTCCGCCTCCAAAGTCTTGAGAGCTCTACCCACCATCTCTCGGGCGGTGCCCACCATGGCTGCCATCTGCTGCTGCGTCAGTATCCGCGAGGAGGCCCCAGGCTCCTCTACCGTCGACTGGAGCAACATTTTAGCTACGCGGCTTGTAACCTGCCGAAAAGACAGGTCTTCCACCATCATAGTGAGGTGGCGTAGCCGCCTGGCAAAAACTTTTACAACCGTCATAGCGAGGGTAGGACGATTACCTATAATATCAAGCAGCTCTTCTTTTGGCACAAGATAAACGATAGTTGGCTCCAAGGCCTCAGCACTGGCAGGGTTGGGGCCACCATCAAAAACCGGAACTTCATTAAAAGTATCCCCTGGCGAGGCGATGAGAAGTACCTGCTCTTTGCCTTGGTCGGAGGCCTTAAAAATCTTGACCGATCCCGTTTTTACCAAGTAAAGCCCGAGGCATCTCTCACCTTCTACAAAAAGCAGTTCCCCTTTGCCAAAAGAACGCTCACTCATACACCTCTCTAGCTTTTCCAGCTCTTCATCGCTGAGATCCGCGAAGTAAGGAATTGAGCTGAGAAATTCGGTCAATGGTCTTACAGCCACTGGTTTACTTC